>JAFGSH010000187.1 GCA_016934695.1 Deltaproteobacteria bacterium | reverse complement strand
TGCCAGACCCCCATCCATCGAACGATCAAGCACACACAGGGGATGATCGTATCGTTCTGTCTCCTGACCATCCTCTCGCCGCTCCTCCTGCTCATCGCCCTCTTGATCAAGCTGGAATCTCCCGGTCCGGTCTTCTACAGGCAGGAGCGAGTCGGCTTCAACGGGAAGGTCTTCCGCCTCCTCAAATTCAGGTCCATGATCGCCGGTGCCGAGAGAGCAAGCGGGCCGACATTTGCTCAAGAGGATGATCCCCGCATTACACGTGTCGGGAGGGTGATCCGTAAACTCAGGCTGGACGAAGTACCTCAGTTCATCAACATATTCAAAGGGGATATGGACATGGTCGGCCCCAGACCGGAGCGCCCCGTCTTTGTCAAGGAGATGGAACAATCAATACCCTATTACAACCTCCGTCACTCAGTTCGTCCCGGCCTGACCGGCTGGGCTCAGGTCAATTACTCCTACGGCGACAGCATGGATGCCAGTAAAGAGAAGCTCCAGTACGATCTGTACTATGTCAAGCATTCCACCTGGCTCATGGACCTGTGGATCATGTTTCTCACCATCAAGGAGGTCCTGTTCGCCCGGGGTCGATAGGACATCCCTGTCTCCGGCGCTCACCCAGACTGCCGGAATGATCCTTACCCCTTACCCCTGACTCCTTACTCCTTTTTTCCTCACCCGTTTCCGCTACCTCCCTGGCCGCTTCTGCCTCTTTGATTTCTCCCACAAGGTACAGCGAGCCGGTCACGCATATCAGGTCATCGTCCCCGGCCAGAGACCGTGCCCGATTAAGGGCCTCACGCGAATCTCCTATCACCTCGATCTGCTTGTGGCATGACCCGACAACCGCCAGCAGATCCTGCGGCTGCGCGGCTCTCTCCTCCTGCGGCCGGGTCAGGATGAGCCTGTCCGCCAGGGGGAGCAGCCGCCTTAACATCCCGGCATAGTCCTTATCGCGAAGCACCCCGAAGACAACGATCAATCTCCGGTAAGAAAATTCAGATGTCAGGGCCGTACACAGGGTTGCAATCCCTGCGGGGTTATGGGCTCCATCAATAAGGATCCGGGGGGTTCGGGCGATCAGCTCCAACCGTCCCTCCCACCGCGCATTCCTCAAGCCTTCGATGACCGACGCATCGCCGACGGTCAGCCCCTTCCCCGCCAGCAGATCAACGGCCGCAAGGGCCAGCGCGGCATTTACAATCTGGTGCCCGCCGATCAGAGAAAGGGTGAGACCGCGGTAGCACTTATGAATACCATAATAGGAAAAACTCCCCTGCACGGATCTTCTGACCCGCATATCCTTCCCTATCCGGTAGAGCACCGCCTTTCTCCGGCGGGATATCTCCTGCAACACATCGATGACACCGCGCCCCTTGGCAGCCGTTATACAAACGCCTCTCTTCTTGATAATGCCCCCCTTTTCACGGGCTATCGACCTCAAGTCGTTTCCCAGGTATTCCTGATGCTCCAGAGAGATATTAGTGATGATGGAAACTTCCGGGGATGCGAGATTGGTGGCGTCCAGCCTCCCCCCCATCCCGACCTCAAGGATCGCGATATCCACCTTGCAGCGCGCAAAATACAGGAATGCCAGGGCGGTGGTAAATTCGAAATAGGTGACATCTTCGACGACGTTCCCCCGTACCTCATCAATCAGGGCACACAGAACGTCCTCTTGGATCATGCCCCCATTGATCCGTATCCGCTCCCTGAAATCACACAGGTGCGGAGAGGTGTAGAGCCCAGCCCGCATCCCCTCCCTGATCAAAATGGAAGAGAGGATCGCGGCCGTCGATCCCTTCCCGTTGGTCCCCCCGATCAGGATTGTCCTGTATGCGTGCTGAGGGTTGCCGAGGCGGTCGAGCAGCCGTGAAACGGGGCCGATGCCCAACTGGATTCCCCGTTGTTTCAACCCCTCCAGATACTCGAGAGAATTGTGCATGCGTGCACTCCGAGCTCCAAACAAAAAGGTCAGGGGCTGTCCGGCACAACCCCTGACCTCCAGGCTCATTCCATCAAACGGATAGCCACAAAAGATTTAATCATGCCCGATCGAGAGGCACCTCTCGCAAAGATCACTCCGGAACAATCTTGAACATCTCATCCCCGGGGCGCACGCGGTCGGCAACCTTGATGCCGATATAATCACCCGCCGATGCCTTCTGTATCTGTTTATTGTCGATCTCCATGGAGGCAATCGTATCCTCAAAATCCGTCGTATGGCCGGTAAACCTGACCCTATCACCGACTGATACCTCCCCCGCCGTGATCTTGACGGCTGCAACGCAGGGTTTCGAGAAAAATTTCATTATCTCTCCGATTTTTTCTTCTCCCATCACTCATCCTCCCTGTAACCGATCGGAAACCATATAAATATTTCTTTTGGAACCAACTGGGATGATTATAACCCCTCCCGTCGAAAAATCAAGCAATAAAAAAGGGCGGGGTAATCCCCTGCCCTTTTCAGCTTCTTTCTCCATATTGACTACTTTGCGGTCTTTTTCTTCTTTGCACCTTTTCTTTCATCCGCCGGCATCAGCTCTATCACAGAGAGAAGGGCATTGTCGCCTTCCCGTGTCCCCACCTTGGTTACCCGGGTATACCCCCCCATCCGTTCGCTGTACCGCGGGGACAATTCTTCGAACACCTTCTTCGCAACCCGGCTGTCCCGTATGAAGGAGAGCGCCTGCCTCCTCGCATGGAGGGTCCCCTTCTTCCCCAGGGTTATCATCTTATCGGCCACGCCTCTCAGTTCCTTCGCCTTCGCATCCGTCGTGGTGATCTTTTCATGTTCCAAAAGAGACGTTACCAGGTTCCTCATCATAGCCTTCCTGTGGCTCGATGTCCTGCCAAGTCTCCTTCCCGCTCTTCTGTGACGCATTACGCAATACCCCTTTGCCTGTTATTCTTCCGTATCTTCGCGACCTCTGCTGGGAGGATGAAAATCCACCTTGCTGCCAAGGCTCAGTCCCATTTCGGCAAGCATTTCCTTGATCTCATTCAGGGACTTCCTTCCGAAGTTCTTCGTCTTGAGCATCTCCGCCTCCGTCTTCTGGATAAGTTCCCCTATATACCGGATACCGGCATTCTTGAGGCAGTTGGCAGACCGTACCGAAAGCTCCAGATCGTCGACCCCTTTGAGCAGGTTCTCATTGACATGATTCTCTTCTTTCACTTCCTCGGTTTTCTCCATCTCCTCGGGTTCATCGAAATTGATGAACACGCCGACCTGCTCCTTCAAGATCTTCGCGGCGTAGGCGACGGCCTCTTCCGGAAGAATGCTTCCGTCCGTCCAGATCTCCAGAACCAGCTTATCATAATCCGTTATCTGGCCGACACGCGCGTTGGAAACCGTGTAGGAAACCTTCTTGATAGGGGAAAACAGGGCATCAATGTTGATGGTACCCTCGGGCTGTCCCGGACCTACTTCCCTGCTGGCGGGAACATATCCTCTCCCCACCTCGGCCACCAGTTCGGCCTTGAATACCGCCTTGTCCGAAAGGGTCGCCAGGTGATGCTCGGGGTTGAGGATCTCAACCGTTTCATCGGTTATAATATCTCCCGCCGTAACCGTCCCCGCACCGGAGGCATCGATACGGAGTATCCGGGGCCCATCTTCGTGCAGTCTCAGCCTGACCCCCTTCATATTCAATATGATATCGGAAACATCTTCCTTAACGCCGGAGATACTGGAAAATTCATGCAGCACCCCGTCAAATCTCACGGCAGTAATGGCCGCACCATAGATGGAAGAAAGGAGCACCCTCCTCAGGGCATTTCCCAGCGTGAGAGCGAATCCCTTTTCCAAAGGCTGGCAGGTAAATTCACCGTAAAACGATGTACGGGTTTTATCATCAACCTCTATTCGTTTCGGTTTTATCAGGCTGCGCCAGTTTCTCTCCATATTATCAGTCCCTCATATAAAACGTTTACTTAGAGTAGAACTCAACCACCAACTGCTCCTGGATGGGCATGGTTAAATCTTCCCGAGCGGGCAGGGTCTTTACGACACCGGTAAAAGCATCCTTATCCAGCTCCAGCCACCCGGGAATGCCCCGTCTGGCAACGGTCTCAACGGCATCAAGTATCGTTGCGATCTTCCTGCTTTTTTCCTTGACCTGTATCGTGTCCCCGACCTTGACCAGGTACGAAGGAATGTTCACCTTCCTGCCGTTCACCAGGAAATGGTTGTGCCGTACGAGCTGCCGCGCCTCACCTCTGGAATTTGCAAAGCCCAGCCGGTAGACCATGTTGTCCAGCCTCCGTTCCAGCAGGAGGAGCAGGTTTGTACCCGTTACGCCCCTCTGTCTCTCGGCCTTTTCAAAACAGCCCTTGAATGATTTCTCCAGAAGGCCGAAGGTCCTCTTGAGTTTCTGCTTTTCTCTCAACTGAGTGCCGTAATCGGACTGCTTGCGCCTGAACTTGCCCTGTCCATGCTCCCCGGGCACATAACTCCTCCGTTCGAAGGAACACTTGTCACCGTAGCACCTGTCACCCTTCAGGAACAGCTTCGCACCCTCGGCCCGGCACAATCTACACAAAGATTCTCTGTATCTCGCCAAAATACTCCTCCACTCACCTATAATCTCATCAGGACCAGATCGGTCTTTTAGACCCTTCTCCTCTTGGGCGGACGGCAGCCATTGTGGGGAATTGGTGTCACATCCTTGATAATGCTGATGTTCAGCCCAGCCGCCTGCAGCGCCCTCAGGGCCGATTCCCTCCCGGAGCCGGGGCCTTTCATATACACCTGCACATTTCTGAGTCCGTGCACCCTCGCCTTCTTGACGGCATCCGTGGCGGTCATCTGCGCGGCAAAGGGGGTGCTCTTCCTCGAACCCTTGAATCCCTGCCCTCCACCGGAAGCCCAGGCGATAACGTTGCCGCTCAGATCCGTAATCGTAACGATGGTGTTGTTGAACGTCGACTGAATATGAGCAATCCCATCGGAGATGTTCTTTTTTTCCTTCTTCTTTACGCTTCTCTTCTTCGGTTGAGCCATCATTCCTCCAGGAAGAGAGCCGCCTCATGACAGACGCCTCTCGTATTACTTTCTCTTGCCTCCCACGGCCTTCCTCGGGCCCTTTCTCGTCCGCGCGTTGGTACCGGTCCTCTGCCCTCTCACGGGAAGGCCCTTCCTGTGCCGCAATCCCCTGTAGGTCCCGATATCCATGAGGCGCTTTATAGACATGCTGACCTCTCTTCTGAGGTCACCTTCAACCTTGCAGTCCTTATCTATAATATCCCGTATGGCGGTTACCTGCTCGTCGAGGAGGTTGTCCGTCTTGGTATCGAAATCGATCCCGGCCTCTTCAAGGATCTGCCTCGATTTAGACCTCCCTATCCCGTATATATACGTCAGGGCTATCTCCATTCTCTTGTTCTTGGGTAAATCGACTCCTGCTATTCGTGCCACCTGTGCAACCTCCCGCCGGTTATCCCTGGCGCTGTTTATGTTTAGGGTTTTC
>JAFGSH010000186.1 GCA_016934695.1 Deltaproteobacteria bacterium | reverse complement strand
CCGTTGGCGGGGGAGAGGATGTTGTTGGTGGACATCATGAGGCAGCGCGCCTCCACCTGAGCCTCCACCGAAAGTGGCACATGCACCGCCATCTGATCGCCGTCGAAGTCCGCGTTGAATGCCGCGCACACCAGGGGGTGGAGCTGCAGCGCCTTTCCCTCGATCAGGATCGGCTCAAAGGCCTGAATGCCCAGCCTGTGGAGGGTCGGCGCCCTGTTCAACAGCACCGGGTATTCCCGAACGACCTCATCCAGGGCGTCCCATACCTCCGGGCCCTCTTTCTCGACCATCTTCTTCGCGCTCTTGACGGTCGTCACGTACCCCTTCTCTTCCAGTCGGTTGTAGATAAAGGGCTTGAACAGTTCCAAGGCCATCTTCTTGGGAAGCCCGCATTGGTGCAGCCGAAGATCCGGTCCCACGGTAATCACGGACCGCCCCGAGTAATCGACCCTCTTGCCGAGGAGGTTCTGCCTGAATCGCCCCTGCTTCCCCTTGAGCATATCTGACAGGGACTTGAGCGGCCGCTTGTTGGAACCCGTGACCGCACGGCCGCGTCTCCCGTTGTCGAACAGGCAGTCCACCGCCTCCTGGAGCATCCTCTTCTCATTCCGTATGATGATCTCCGGGGCATTGAGCTCCAGGAGCCGTTTCAGACGATTGTTCCGGTTGATGACCCTTCGGTAGAGATCGTTGAGGTCAGAGGTGGCGAAACGCCCGCCATCCAGAGGAACCAGTGGCCTCAGATCGGGGGGGATGACCGGAAGCACCGTCAGGATCATCCACTCCGGTCTGTTTCCTGATTTTCTGAGCGTCTCAACAACCTTCAATCGTTTCGCGACCTTTGTCTTTTTTGTGGCCGAGGTGGCCTCTCTTAACTCGACCCGGAGTTCACTGTCCAGCTCTTCCAGATTGATCTCTTCCAGAAGCTTCCTGATGGCCTCCGCGCCGATTCCCGCCTGAAAGGCACTCTCCCCGTATTCTTCCACCAGTTCCAGATACCGGTCTTCCGAGAGGAGTTCCTTTTTCTGCAGAGGGGTATCCTTCGGATCGATGACGATCCACGACTCAAAGTACAATACCCGCTCCAACTCCTTCAGGGTAAGATCCAGGACATTCCCGATCCTGCTGGGCAGACTCTTGAGAAACCAGATGTGCGCCACCGGCGAGGCGAGGGTGATGTGCCCCATCCGCTCCCGGCGTACCTTCGACTGGATGACCTCAACACCGCATTTTTCACAGATCATTCCCCGGTGTTTCATCCGCTTATAGCGGCCGCAGAGACATTCGTAGTCTTTGACCGGCCCAAAGATCTTCGCGCAGAACAGACCGTCTCTCTCGGGCTTGAATGTCCGGTAGTTGATCGTCTCGGACTTCTTGACCTCTCCGCAAGACCACGAGATTATCGTTTCCGGTGACGTCAATGACACCTTGATGGCATTGAACCTCACAGGATCCTTGGGTTTCTCAAAAAAACCATAGATATCTTCCACTCGATATCACTCCCTTTTTTCTAATAGGTTCTGAGGATCCCCTACACATCCTCTATCAATTCAACATTAATGGCCAGGCCCTGCAATTCCTTGACCAGCACGTTGAAGGATTCAGGAAGTCCGGGCTCCAGAGTGTGTTCCCCCTTGACGATCGCCTCGTACATCCTCGTCCTCCCCGCCACGTCATCCGCCTTGACGGTGAGAAATTCCTGCAGCGCGTAGGCGGCGCCGTAGGCTTCAATGGCCCAGACCTCCATCTCACCCAGTCTCTGACCACCGAACTGCGCCTTTCCTCCCAGCGGCTGCTGGGTAACCAGGGAGTAAGGACCGATGGACCGTGCATGTATCTTATCATCGACAAGGTGATGAAGCTTCATCATGTAGATCATGCCCACGGTCACCGGCTGATCGAAGGGCTCTCCCGTCCGGCCGTCGTAGAGTCTCGTCTGACCAGTCTCCGGGAGACCGGCCGATTTGAGCATGCCCTTGATTTCCTCCTCATGGGCTCCATCAAAGACCGGCGTCGCCACGGGGACCCCCTTTTCCAGTCTGCGGGCAAATCCCCTGAGTTCGTCATCGGTCGCCCCGTCAACGAAGGCGTTAAACTCTGGGGAACTATACACGCTCTTCAGCTCTTTTCTCACCACGTCCATGCCGGATCCGTTCAGGATATCCTGAATCTTTTCACCTAATCCCTTGGCCGCCCACCCGAGATGGGTTTCGAGGATCTGACCGACATTCATACGCGACGGCACGCCGAGGGGATTCAGGACGATATCGACCGGGGTCCCGTCCTCGAAGAAGGGCATGTCCTCCTCCGGGAGTATCCTCGAAAGCACCCCCTTGTTACCGTGTCTCCCCGCCATCTTGTCGCCGACGGAGAGCTTCCGCTTGATGGCGACATACACCTTGACCAGCTTGATCACGCCGGGCGGGAGTTCGTCTCCCGTCTTCAGTTTTTCCACCTTTTCCGCAAAGAAGGTCTCGACGCTCTCGATGCGTTCGGCGAGACCCGCCAGCAGGGCCCGCACCTTTTCTTCCGTCTCGTAATCGTCAAGGGTGATATCCTTCCAGAACCTGAAGGGGATATTCTCAAGGGCCTCCCGCGTAATGGCTTCCCCCTTCTTCAGAAGGATCTTCCTGCCGTTCGGATCGGCCAGTTTTGAGGCGGAGGTCTTCCCTGCCAGCAGTTCTGAGATCTTTTTCTCCACATTTTCGGTGATGATCCTGATCTCATCATCCCGGTCCTTCAGAAGGCCTTCGATTTCCTCGTCTTCTATCTCCTTGGACCTGCTGTCCTTATCGGCTCCTTTACGGGTAAAGATCTTGGCATCGATCACCACGCCGTCGACACCGGGGGGAACCCGGAGAGAGGTATCCCTGACATCACCGGCCTTTTCCCCGAATATGGCCCGCAGCAGCTTTTCCTCCGGCGACAGCTGGGTTTCACCCTTCGGCGTGACCTTTCCGACAAGGATATCCCCCGCCTTGACCGCCGCACCCATCCTGACGATACCGCTCTCATCCAGATTCCTCAGCGCATCCTCTCCCACGTTGGGGATATCCCGCGTGACCTCTTCCTTGCCCAGCTTGGTGTCTCTCGCCACCGTTTCGAATTCTTCTATGTGGACGGAGGTATAGATATCATCCTTCGCGATCCTCTCGCTGATCAGGATGGAATCTTCATAGTTGTATCCGCCCCACGGCATGAAGGCGACCATCACATTCCTTCCCAGCGCCAGTTCTCCGTTATCGGTAGCCGGGCCGTCCGCGATGATGTCCCCTTTCTTGACCCTGTTCCCCTTTTCCACGACGGGTTTGTGATTGAAACAGGTATTCTGGTTTGAGCGCTGATACTTGGTCAGGTTATAGATATCGACACCGATATCGGACGCAGCCAGCTCTCTGACATCACGCCTGATCACAATCCTCGAAGCATCAACATCCTCCACAACCCCGGATTCCTTTGCCACGATGACGGCACCCGAATCCCGGGCGACAACCGACCCCATGCCGGTCCCCACGAGGGGGGCCTCCGGCTTGAGCAGCGGAACGGCCTGACGCTGCATATTCGATCCCATCAGGGCCCGGTTGGCGTCGTCGTGTTCCAGGAAGGGGATCAACCCGGCGGCAACCGAGACAAGCTGACTGGGGGATACGTCCATCAGATCGATCTCCCCGGGACTGACGGTTACGTAATTTCCGCTCTTCCGTGCCGTGATGAGATCCCCGATGAATTTCCCCTTTGCATCAACGGGGACGTTCGCCTGTGCGATGATATAGTCTTCTTCCTCCGTTGCAGTGAGATACCGGATCTCATCAAGGACCTTCCCGTGCCTTACCACCCGGTACGGCGTCTCTATAAAACCGAAGGCGTTGACCCGGGCGTAGGCGCTGAGGGATACGATCAGGCCGATATTGGGACCTTCCGGCGTCTCGACGGGACACACACGTCCGTAGTGGGTATTGTGGACATCCCGCACCTCGAACCCCGCCCGCTCACGGGTAAGCCCCCCGGGACCGAGGGCCGACAGCCTCCTCTTGTGCGTGATCTCGGAGAGGGGATTGGTCTGATCCATGAATTGGGACAACTGGCTGCTCCCGAAGAATTCGTTGACCACTGCGGTCACCGGTTTCGCATTGATGAGATCGTGCGGCATCATCGTTTCTATATCGAGGAGATTCATCTTCTCCTTGATGGCACGCTCCATCCTCACCAGGCCGATCCGGTACTGGTTTTCGATCAGCTCTCCCACGGATCTGATTCTCCGGTTTCCCAGGTGATCGATATCATCGACGCTGTACTCGGGCGCACCGTTCTTCAGATTAATGAGATACCTCACCGCCTCCATGACATCCTCCCGACGGAGGACGGTCATATCGGACGGCACATTCATGCGAAGCTTGTAGTTCATCTTCACCCGTCCGACATCGGAGAGGTCATAACTGTCGTTACTGAAGAAGAGACTGTTGAAAAACCGGTGGGCGGTTTCAATCGAGGGGGGATTGCTGGGTCTCAGTCTTCGGTATATGTCGATAATGGCGTCCTCTTGGGTCTCGATCTTATCGATGAGCATGGTGTTGCGGATATAGGCATTCGTTCCCTCCTCATCGAGCTGAATCAGTTTGACCTCCGTGATTTCCCTTTCGTAGAGGAGATTCACGCCATCCGCGTTCAGTTCATCGTTACATTTCAGGAGGACTTCACCGGTTGAGGCATCGACCACGTCCGCAGCAAGGACCCTTCCCACAAGGTAATCCCTGCCCACATCCAGACGGTTCATCCCCATATCCTCTACCTTCTTCAGGAAGGCCCTGGAAATCTTCCTTCCTTTCTTAAGGAGTATCTCTCCGGTCTTTGAATCCTTGATATCTTCGGGCAGCCTCTCGCCGATCAGGTTATCATCCACGATCAGAGAGACGCGGTCGCTACTGATGACGACCTTCTCAATATTGTAAAAATAGGCCACCAGTTCTTCCGCCGAATATCCCATGGCCTTGAGGAGGACCGTGACCGGCATCTTCCTCCTCCTGTCCACCCTGGCGTAGAGAATGTCCTTCGGATCAAATTCAAGATCAAGCCACGAACCCCGTATGGGGATCACCCTCGCCGAATAGATCAGTTTTCCGCTGACATGGGTCTTCCCCTTGTCGTGGCCGAAGAAGATCCCCGGCGAGCGGTGCAACTGGCTGACGATGACCCGTTCGGTACCGTTGATGTTGAAGGTACCCTTTTCGGTCATGAGCGGAATCTCGCCGAAGTATATCTCCTGTTCCTTGATGTCGCGTATCGTCTTCTGCTCGCTGCCGCGGCCGTTATTGTCGAAGACGACCAGCCGGACCACGACCCGCAGGGGGGCGTTATAGGTCATTCCCCGCTGCGTACACTCTCGGACATCGTACCGGGCATTGCCTATCTTATAGCTGACGAATTCCAGGGAACATTTCCCGCTGAAATCGACAATGGGGAAGACACTCTTAAAGGCCCCCTGAAGACCGAAGTTCCCCCTCTTTTCAGGTTCCACGTCGGCCTGGAGGAATTTCTCATAGGACTTTCGCTGAATTTCTATGAGATCGGGTATCTCTACTATCTTCTTGATGCGGCCAAAACTTTTTCTATACGTACCCATAGTGATCCTTATAATGGTCTACCCTGCAGAAAAGAGAGAAGCCAGAATAGAAAGATCCTTTCCGGCCTCTGGCTTCCACTCACACCATTGAATCTCCTTGTAACGTGCAACGACGGACACTGTTACTTGATCTCTACCGTTGCGCCCACTTCTTCCAGCTTCTTCTTTATCTCCTCGGCCTCGTCCTTCGACACGCCCTCTTTAACGGGCTTGGGAACACCCTCAACGAGGTCCTTGGCCTCTTTCAACCCCAGCCCCGTCACGGCCCGTGCGACCTTGATCACCTGGATCTTCTGGTCACCGAACCCCGTGAGAATAACGCTGAAGTCCGTCTTCTCTTCCGCCGGTCCGGCTGCCGCCGCTGCAGGTCCGGCCGCCGCCGCTACAGCCGCCACCGGGGCCGCCGCGGAGACACCAAACTTCTCTTCCAGTTCTTTCACCATTTCAGACAGTTCAAGAACCGTCAT
>JAFGSH010000185.1 GCA_016934695.1 Deltaproteobacteria bacterium | reverse complement strand
CCCTCGCGGCCGATAAACAATAAGGTGCAATAGACCGTTCCCTGTGAGTCTTTGTCACGCTCGACCATGCCGATCACCACATCGATACGCGCCTTTTTGGCCGCCTTGCAGAGTTGATCGGTGGTCGGGCCGGGAATTTCCGCCGAGTTCGCCAGATAGTCCGCCGCGGCCTTCCACTGGAGCTGGGGATCTTTACTCGATCCCCACACAAAGAACGGATACCCCGGCAACCATGTTTCGCTGAAGGCGGCAATGGTTGCTCCCTGTTTCCCCGCCTCCGCGATCAGGCGACAGGCCTTTCGGGTGGAGGCATCCAGATCAAAAAAGACCGGTGCTGCCTGGATAGCCGCCAATCTGAATGTTCGATATTTCCCCATAGCGGTTTTCCTGTGGTTGGTTGTTATCCCCGCTCGGATCTCTCCAGCTTGAGGGTGACGAGGTTATGGCTGTCGGGGCATTGCAGTTCGATTGTGTCCCCCTCCCACCAGGGGAGGTTCCCGCCGAATTGGAAGGTGGACAGACTGGGGAAGATGTCGTGATAGAAAAATCCGCATAACCCGCCTGGACTATGACAACTGATCTCGAAGGTCTCCCCGACCCGATGGCCGGCACTGCATTCACCTTTCACACCCGTAACCGTCGCCACAACTTTATGCCCTATTTCCGGATCTTGCGCCATTAGAGACACCCCTTTTTTCAGTAGTATCGAGCCCGGCAGATCATGGTCTCTCCCTGCTACGCATAATCAGTTGAACCGACGATCCTTCCTTACACTGCAAACACAAAGCCCCGCCTCTCGTCTTAAGAGGCAGGGCTTTGTGCGTGATTTCTCACCCTTCCGCTCCTTTTGAAACCCCCCCATTTATACCATGTTCAATGAATCACGTTCGATGAAATTTGTCAATAACGGATTTAGGCGGGGAGAGCAAATTTTATGAATGCAGCTCCGGAGACCCTTCCGAGCATGGTCTCTTATTTTGGATCGGGTTTCAGTCCCTTCAGTGAACGTGCCTTGAGCCCCAGGGTGCGGTCGTATTCTTTCAGCGCGGCGGTGATCCGGTCAAGCGTTTCCTGCCACAGGATTCCCACGTCTTTGACGAAGGAGTTGATGATCGCGTCCATTTTTCTTTCCCTCAGGGCGCGGTATCGACGGTAAAACCAGAGGCCGAAAAATAGATTGATAAGGGTGTAGCTCCCCAGCGCGGCCAGGCCGCCGGGGCTGAACAGGGTGTAGAAGGCGGTAAAGGCGAAATTCATGAGAGACGCCGCTGTCGGATGTGCATAGAAGTCCTGCCATGCCTCCTTCCCGGCCAGAGCGGCAATGAGCGTGATCAGGAGAAAGAAGTAGACGGCATACTGGCCTGTGCGAAACAGGCGGTGTCGATCCCGGTGCGCTGAGTCAATCCGGCCGCTGACCGTCCGCCCGAGCGTTTCCGGGAGCGTTTCCTTTTGTTGTTGCTGTTGGAGCACCTCCTCCACCTGCCCGATCATCGCTCGGTGTGCCCCTCGTCTCATGATCCCGCTGACGATGCCGTTGGTGATGTGCTCGATCCGCCTCTGCAGTACCCGGACCGTTCTCTCCACGGCGAGACCGAATGTCGTGGATTTTCCGTCCTCGTTCCGGCTTTGTCCCCCCCGGTACTTCCAGTGCTGCAGAAGCGCCGCCACGCCGTAGCCAGGTCCTGTCAGAGCGGAAATGTTCTCTATCTGCGAGCGGATCTCGGCCCGGACGCTCCCATCCATGACGGCATGGACCGTCTCCTGAATAAATGTCCGATCTTCGTCATTTCCTTCTTCGATCTGCCGTATCGTCCCGGTCAGGATATCATGCATCGTTTCAAGGTGTGCCAATTCGTTCGCAAAGAGCGCGAGGTAGCGGGTGTATTCCGTATCCAGATTCGCGGTCTTGATACTCTGTATCTCCTTCTCGTCCCTCTGGCGGAAGATCTCCTGGCGGAGGACGGGAAACTGGTTCCAGGGGGAGATGGCCGATTCCGCGCAGACCTCCGCCGCGGAGAGGAGGTAGATGGTCGGCGTAGCGATATCGACCCTCCGCAGATGCCCCTGGAAATCCGCGTGAATCCGCCGCATCTTTTCATATCCTTCCTCCGTGCTCGCGCCGTCGAAGAGAAGATCGATCTTGTTGACGACAAAATAGAAATTGTGTCGGGATTTCGGCACCAGGGAGAGGAATTCATAGAAACTCCCGTCGGCATATTTTTCGGGCGATGTCAGCCAGACGAGGATGTCGATATGCTCCACAAATCCGAGGACCTGCTGCCGGTGCTCCGAGAGGAGGCTGTCGTAGTCGGGGAGGTCGCACAGGATGATCTCCCGTACGGCATCTCCGGTATGGATGAATTCCTTCCAGGTGATCTCGGGAGCGGGGTCGAAGGGAAGGGGAGCATCTGCGTGGCGGTAAAGCAGGATCGCGTCGGTATGCGGTCTGCGGTGGCTCGCGGATGAGATGGGGGCTCCGGCGAGGGCATTCATCAGGGTTGATTTGCCGACACCTGTTCCCCCCAGTAACCCGACTACCAGGTACCGTTGTGCCGCGGCGTCGAGCTTGTCGAGGAGCTGTTGGGCCTCCCGGACGGCCAGCTCCCGCTCGTCCGGTGAAAGGGTGACGAAATCCGCCTTTCCGGCAAAGTCCCGGGCATCACGGATACTGTCGCGCAGCCGCGTACTGAAAGTTTTCATTCCCTACTGCTCCCACTCTGCCTTCAGGTCTTCCAAGCCCGTGATGGTCTCCTCCCCTATCAGAAAGGGCTCCATACAGGACACATACCGCTCCTTCTGCGCCTTGAGGATTTCCTGAATCCCCTCCCGGTACTTTGCATCCAGTTCCCGGGCGATACCCTGGATCTCGTGGTATGCGAAGAGGCTGACGGACCCCTTCGTCACCAGAGGTGCCAGAAACGAATCCAGTGCCGCTTCGATAACCCCGATGCCGCCGCCGATGACGATTTCGAAGGACAGGATCAAGCCCCCCCATATGATAGCGGTGGAATAGATCCCCACCTCTTTATATTTGGGGATTCCTTTGGCCAGATCACGGAACTTCTGTTCGATCCATGCCATCAGGCCCTCCTGCAACCGTTCGATGTGAGCCCGGATCTCGCTGTCGGAGAGGACAAGCGCATCCTGCTGAAGGGCCGCGGCGAAGGGAGATCCCTGATCGTCCGGGTGCAGGTCTTCAAGGACACGGCGGTTTACCGCGCTGATGGCCGAAAGGATCGGTGTGACATCCGTCTGTTTCCGTATCTCTTCCAGATCTTTTTTATGCATGGGGGCCCCATCCCGGTCACGGAGCCCGAGGAGCGTGAGAGGGGTAAGGACGATCTCTTTGATATAGTGCCGCGGCTTCGAAAGGATGTCATAGCGACTGTAGATCTTGCCGATTTCCCGCTGGATATGCCCCTGATTGTCCTGTTTGAAATGGGTTTCAAACTGATGGAAGAGGGCACGTCCCTGCTCCTCGAAGAGGGCGTCGAGCTGGAACAGCCATCGGTCGCCGGCGGTCTTCTCCCGTTCCAGGAGGGCACGGAAAGACTCGAGAGAGGACCTGAGCTGCTCGATCCGAAGCTGTCTCTGATCCGCGAGGAAATCATGGATGTTTCCTTCCCGGACGATCTCATAAAAGCGGTCGGTGAAACGGACAAAGGAATCCTCTTCGGCGAGACGCTGCGGGGACGGTGCCGTGGTATAGGGTATCAGCCACACACGTTTATCGTCGAGTGCCATCTCCCGCTTCCGGAAGAACGCGACCACTTCGTCACGCGTGGTGTCGGGGTCGGCCTTATTGAAGAGAAAGAGACAGGGCTTCCCCTCCCGTGCCACGCGGCTGAGCATCCGTGAGGGGATCTCGTCCGCGTATTTTTCCTGGCTGGTCACGAAGACGATCAGGTCGGCCAGGCGATACAGGTCTTCGGTGATCCGGCGATTCGCGAGGTCGAGGCTGTCAAGATCGGGGGTGTCGACCAGCGCAAGATGGGAGATGTCATCCCGGGTATGGGGGGAGACAATCAGGTGTTTCCCTGTGTTGTGGTTCCCGGGTTCGTCTCGTTCTCCTCGTATCGGCACGTCCGAGAAGGGAAAGGTTTCATCCGGCGCATGGGTGGCGTGGATGTATACGACCGGGACATCTGTTGTAGGCCGTTCCACCCCGACCCGGCTGATCTGAGCGCCGCACAGCGAGTTGAAGAGCGTCGATTTACCCGTTCCCGTTCCCCCGACGAACACCACCCAGGCGAGGGGCTGTTGCTCCTTGTAGCGTAGAACGGCAAGATCCTTGGACAGATTATCCCTGAGATCATAAAATGCCTGTGTCTCGGTGGTCAGGCCCGGGATATTAACTTTTTCCAGAAGTCCGTCGTATGGATTCAACGTAACCATGTCCATTCCCAACCCGCCAATGCCCCGTATGTCAAATATTCTTGGGTGGTTATCCTTCGCTGGTACTGTACCAGAAGGGGTGGAAAACATCAACGGCATTATTGATGGAAGTGCGGAGGTGCGGCGTGTGCGATTCTCCATTTCCTTCGGGGTTTCATTTGTAGTACCATCCTCCTATGAATATTTTCTTTTCCGGAACATCGGGGGGTGAGCAGGAGGCCGTGGCCGCCCTGAAAAATCTTCTCGCGCAGATGCACCACCCCTTTCGTGCGGGTGATTCGGTCGGGATCAAGCTTCACTGGGGGGAACGGGGGAATGAAAGCTATCTCCCGCCGGTGTACGCGCGCCAGATCGTCAGATGGCTCCAGGAGCAGGGAGTATGCCCCTTCGTCTTCGACACGACGGTCCTCTATTCCGGCGGGCGCCGCAACGGGAAAGATTCCCTCGATACGGCAGCGGGGCACGGCTACACCGAGCAATTCCTGGGCTGTGAGGTCGTGATCGGGGACGGCCTCGACGGAGACGAGGTGACGGACATCCCCTGCGACCTGCGGCACTTTTCCACCGTGCAGACGGGATCGATCATAGAGAAGGCGGCAGGATTTGTCATCTTCTCGCACTTCAAGGGGCATCTGGGCTCGGGGTTCGGCGGCGCGATCAAGAACCTCTCCATGGGATTCGCGTCACGTGCTCAGAAGCAGCGGATGCACGCGGACGCCTCTCCGTCTCTTATCGAAGAGCGATGCACCAGATGCGGCGTCTGTGTCGATATCTGTCCCACCGGGGCTGCGCGGATATCAGGGGATGCATTCCCCACGTACGACCTGGAGCGGTGCATCGGCTGCGCCCAGTGCATCGGCCTGTGCCCCGTGATGGCGCTGGATATATCCTTCTCGGGCGACCCACGTGTATTCCAGGAAAAACTGGTGGAGACCGCGGCGGCGGTGTGGCGACGTATCGCGGAAAAAACGATTCTCATCAATGCCCTCGTCAGGATCAGCGCCGACTGCGACTGCCTCCCGGGGAAGGCCGAGATCATTGCCCCCGATCACGGATTCATCGGCGGCTACCACCCGGTGGCCGTTGATCGGGCTTCACTCCGGCACCTGGGTGAGGAGATCATCATCCGTACCCACCCGCATGTCCCCTGGCAACGGCAGTTTTCCTTTGCACGGGAGATCGGATTCTCTCCTCCGGATGGGTGATCAGCCGGATGTCCGTGTGAGGAAATCTCCGATCGCCGCCATGTATT
>JAFGSH010000184.1 GCA_016934695.1 Deltaproteobacteria bacterium | reverse complement strand
TGCGCGAGGATCGTCGCCGTCGTCGTGCCGTCACCGGCCACATCGCTCGTCTTGCTGGCGACTTCCCGGACCATCTGGGCGCCCATATCTTCGAACTTGTCCTCCAACTCGATCTCCTTCGCGACGGTTACCCCGTCCTTCGTTACCGTCGGAGCGCCGAAGGATTTCTCCAGTATCACGTTACGTCCCTTAGGGCCGAGCGTCACCTTGACGGCATCGGCAAGCGTGTTCACGCCCGCAAGGATCGCCTTTCGGGCTTCTTCATCGTATTTTATAATTTTTGCTCCCATCAAACCTTCCTCCTTCTCACAATCAAAATATTATTTTTCAATTATTCCGAGTATGTCATCCTCGCGCATGATGAGGTGTTCGACACCATCTATCTTGACCTCGGTCCCGGCATACTTGCTGAACAGCACCCTGTCGCCGGCCTTCACATCCATCTTGATGATCTTGCCGTCGTCCGCCTTCTTGCCCTTGCCGACGGCGATTACCTTCCCCTCCATCGGTTTTTCCTTGGCGCTGTCGGGGATGATGATCCCCCCCTTTGTCTTCTCCTCTTCCTCGAGGCGTTTCACGATAATTCGGTCATGCAGTGGTCGTATCTTCATCCTTTCTATTCTCCTCCCTTACAATTATTTGTTTTTTAAGTTAAAAATACGCAGGTACCCCTTGACACCCCATAAAATAACCATCAATCCGACCCTGTCAAGGGCCGGCGGCGAAATTACGTGTTTTTTATCTCCACGGGGACCTCGCACAGGTCTTTGAACCGCCGGGCATCCTTCACGGAGCCGACGATATCATCGTAGTGGATGGGGATGGCCGTCTCGGGACGCACGGTATTGACCGCGCGCGCGGCCTCCTCGGCGGTCATCGTATAGGTCCCGCCGACGGGGACCAGCATGATGTCCGCACGTATGGTCTCCATCTCGGGGATGAAGTCGGTGTCGCCGCAGTAGTAGATCCTCTTGCCCCCCACCGTCACCACGAACCCGAGCCAGCCGTTCTTCTTCGGATGAAAGTCCTTATTCGTGTTGTATGCGGGCACCGCCTCGACCGATATCCCCTCCACCTGCAGGACATCCCCCGGTTTGACGATTCGAACGTCACCCGAAAGCCGGGCAGCACTGTCCTTCGTCGTGATGATAACGGTATCATCCTTCTGTATCTTCGCGATATCCTCCAGGGACAGGTGATCGTAGTGGCTGTGACTGATCAGGATCAGATCCGCCCTCTTCGGATCTGTAAGTTTCCAGGGATCGATATAGATCACCTTTTCCCCGTCGATCCTTACGCTTGAATGGCCGAGCCAGACGATGTTCTCCATCATGGCGCACCTCCTTAGTATGTTTCAGGTTTCGTGTAAGAACGATTCTCAATCGGGCGGGCGAACCGGAACGGTTACCGTTTCCCGATATGCAGGATCCCCTTCGTAATATTGCACAGATGATCGTTCATCCGGTCGATGGCAGTGAGGACATCCGAATAGACGAGGCCGGCGTCGCTCATGCATTCCCCTTGCCCCAGCCTCTCGATGTGATTCGACCGGTATTGCTTCACCAGGGCGTGCGTCTCCCGGTCGATATTCAGCGTGATGGCGGCGGCCTGGTGATCGTCCTTTTCGAGGGCCTTCTTCGCCTGCCGCATCAGGGCATGCGTCTTTTCGAAGAGCTTGGACAGCTCCATATGCGCGGGGGCGGAAAATTTGAGATTGTTTTCATACCCGCGCTGCGACAGCTTGACGATGCTCTCGCAGTAATCCCCCACCCGTTCGAGGTCATTCACGCTGTGGAGGAGCGCAGGGACCAGACTCCGTTCCTTGTCGGACAACTCTCCCTTGGTGATCAGAACGAGGTACTCCGTGATGTTCTTCTGCATCTGGTCAACCGATTCTTCGTCAAGGGTGATCTCGTTTCTGATTTTGTGGCTGTACGTAGTAAGACACTCCTCAGCCTTACTGAACATTGCATGGCACAGGTCCAGCATCGAAACCATCTCCCGGATGGCCGCGTTGATCGCCAGGCTGGGGGTGATCAGGAGGTGGGGCTCGATGTGTTTTACCTCCCTCCTCTCGTAATCTTCCCCGGGGACTATCACGCTCAGGAATTTCACAAAAAATGGAATAATGGTCAGAAAGATCAAAGCGTTAATGGCATTGAACACGGTGTGGGAGTTTGCGATCTGGCGGGCGATGTCCCCCGATGTGAGGGGGATATACTTGAGGTAGAGCGGAACAAGGGGCAGCATGATTATGGTTCCCGTCACATTAAAAAGCGTATGTCCCAGGGCAAGCCTTCTGCTGGACAGATTGCCCCCGATACTGGCGATAATTGCGGTTACACAGGTGCCGATCTCTATGCCGAAGAGCAGGTGAATCGATCCCTGGAGGTTCAGCAATCCCACAGACGCAAAGGCGATGATCATACCAGTGGTGGTGCTGCTGCTCTGCAGTATGGCCGTCACGATCATCCCCGTCAGGATCCCGAGGAAGGGATTCGAGCTGAACCCGATTAAGACATCCCTCATTGTTTCGTTATCCGCCAGGGGCTTTACGGCGGAACTCATCATAGCGAGTCCCAGAAACAGAAGGCCGAAACCCAGGAGCGCCCGTCCCTTGTTCTTGTGCTTGTCCTTCTTGGCGGCGAGAAAGACGATGGCACCGACAAACACACAAAGAGGGGCTATCGCCGTAAACTTGAAAGCGATGAGTTGCGCGGTGACCGTGGTCCCCACATTGGCTCCGATCATGATGGCAACAGCTCCAATGAGAGGGATAAACCCGGCATTCAGAAACCCGATGACGATCACCGAGGTCGCACTGGAGCTCTGTATCACCGCCGTGACAAAGGCGCCCATGAGCGCTGATTGGAACCTGCCGGATGTCACCTTCTCCAGCATCGTTTTCAGGAGCCCCAGAGACAGCCGTTTCAGCGAGTCGCTCAGGAGGTACATCCCGAAGACGAACAGGCCCAGTCCTCCGATAACACCCGAAATAATCTTGAAATCCATCGGATCTCCTGTATTGTGACTCTGCCGGACACCCCATTCCATGGAGCGGTATTGAGCAACATCGCGATCATGAACGGCCCTGTTCCCCGGGAACAGGGATGCTCACGATGCCCTTTCGGACACCCGATCCCCGCCCGGGAATGTGACTTTTATATTACACGGCAACAAAATGTCAAGGCAATCAACGTGTACCATCTCCCCGAAACGGCGCCTCTCCGGGGCATCCTCTCAATTCTGTTGAAGTAACCCGTCCATTGTGATAGGGGGGAGAAAATTTTTGCGATAGTGTGGAGAGGTGCATGGAAGAAAATCTGGGGAAGATGCTGGAGGATACCCGGACTGCCTGTCCGGACCGGGTATCCCTCATATACAAGGATGCGACCGTTTCATACGCGGCGCTGGATCGGGCGGTCAACGCCTTTGGCAACCGGCTGAAATCGTGTGGCGTAAACAAAGGAGATCGGGTGGCGATCATGCTCCCCAACATACCCGAATTCATGGTCGCCTACTTCGCCGTCCTGAAGCTCGGGGCGGTCGCCGTGACCATCAACATCATGTCCACCCCCCATGAACTCCTCTATCTCCTCGACAACTGCGGCGCCAAGGCGTGCATCATCACGCCGTCGTCTGCAAAACGGGTGACGGAGATACGGGAGAGGCTGCCGTTGTTCGAATACCTGATCACGACCACCGAGATCCCCGGGACTCTCTCCATAGACGGGTCTCTTGAGGGAGAAGCCTCCGAGCTCGAGATGCCGGAGATCGCCGGCGACGACCCCGCCGTCATGATCTACACCTCGGGGCTGACGGGCCGGCCGCTCGGCGCCGTTCTCACCCACGGCAATCTTGCCACACAGTCCATCCTGCTGGAAGAGGTCCTGCACGGGACACCGGATGACCGGGGGCTGTGTCTCATCCCCCTTTTCCACTCCTTCGGGGCCACCGTCAACATGCTGATGGTCATAAACCTCGGGGCCAGCGTCGTGATGCTTGATCAGTTCAATATTGAGGCTATCTTCAGGGCCATCGATGAGCAGAAGGTTACGTTTATAGCGGCTGTCCCGCGGGTCTTCCTGGGGATGCTCCTCTTCGAAAGTGAGGGCAGGTACGACCTCAGCTCCCTGAGGTTCTGCATCACCGGCGGCTCGGCAATGCCACCGGAATACATACCGATGTTCGAAGAGAAGTTCGGCGCCATTCTGGTTCAGGGGTACGGCCTGACCGAGGCATCCCCCGTCTGCTCGGTCAACAGAATAGACGGCGCGCGCAAACCTCAGTCCATCGGCCTTCCAATCCCCCGTATCGAGGCGCGGGTCGTTAACGGAACGGGAGCCCCTCTCCCGGCGGGAGAGGTGGGAGAACTCATCATCAGGGGGGACAACGTCATGCGGGGATACTACGGGAACGAAGAGGCAACCGCCGAGGTCATACGGGACGGGTGGCTCCACACCGGGGACCTGGCACGCCTCGACGAGGAGGGGTACATCTTTCTCGAGGGGCGCAAGAAGCGCATGATCATCACCAACGGGTTCAACGTCTACCCCACGGAGGTCGAGAATGTTCTGAGGATGCATCCGGCCGTTCTCGACGCACAGGTTATGGGAAAAGAAGACCTGATGCGGGGGGAAATCGTCAAGGCCCTGGTCATCAAAAAAGAGGGGGCCTCCGTAACCGAAAGGGACATTACGAAACACTGCAGGCAGTATCTGTCCTCATACAAATCCCCCCGGGAGGTGGAGTTTGTGGAGCGGTTTCATTGAATACCTCCCTGATACCTGATAAGCGAAGGAGATACTTTTATGAAAGAGGTAGTCATCGTAAGTGGAGCGAGAACCGCTGTGGGAACGTTCGGCGGTTCTCTCAAGGATGTGCGGTGTATCGATCTGGGCGCGCTCGTTATCAAGGAGGCGATCAAGCGGGCTGGTCTCAGACCCACCATCACCGACTTCATCAAGTCGTGCCGCGCGGAGGCGTTTGGGGAATTCGACAAGACGCCGATCAACGAGAAGCACTATGATTATGCCGATTCATTGACCCCTGTATACTTTGATGAATGTATCATGGGAAATGTCCTCCAGGCGGGACAGGGGCAGAATCCCGGACGTCAGGCGGCCATCTATGCCGGTCTCCCCGAAGAAACAACCGCGATCACGGTCAACAAGATCTGCGCGTCGGGGATGAAGGCCATCGCCCTGGGCGCTCAGGCCATCAAGGCAGGAGACGCGGATGTCATTGTCGCGGGCGGCATGGAATCAATGAGCCAGGCCCCTTATGCCCTTCCGAAGGCCCGCTGGGGATACCGGATGGACATGCCCTTCGGCCAGATCACCGATATCATGGTCCATGACGGTCTCTACGAGATATTCAACAAGTATCACATGGGATTTACCGCCGAGAATATCGCCGCATTGTACAAGATCACCCGTGAAGAGCAGGATGAACTTGGTCTCATAAGCCACCAGAGAGCGTTGGCCGCCATCGCCCGTGGCGAGTTCAAGGATGAGATCGTGCCCGTCATCATGCCGCAGCGCAAGGGTGATCCGAAGGTCTTTGAAGTGGATGAACGTCCCATGGATACGACGCTGGAAAAGATGGCCAAGCTGGCCCCGGTCTTCAAGAAGGACGGAACGGTGACCGCCGGAAACGCATCCGGCATCAACGATGCCGCCGCAGCGGTCGTCCTGATGAGCGCTGAAAAGGCGAAGGAATTGGGGCTCAAACCCCTCGCGAAGATCAAGGGGTACGCCTCGGGAGGTGTGGATACGGCCTACATGGGGCTGGGACCGATCCCCGCAACCCGAAAGGTGATGCACGCTCTGGGATTGACGGTCAAGGATATGGATTATATTGAACTGAACGAGGCGTTCGCCTGCCAGGCCATCGCCTGCATGCGGGAACTGGGGATCAATCTCGACAACTGCAATCTCAACGGTAGCGGGATCTCCATTGGACATCCCATTGGATGCACGGGCGCGAGGATCACATACAGCCTCGCCATGCAGATGCAGAAAAAGGACCTCAACCTCGGCCTCGCCACGCTCTGCATCGGCGGCGGCCAGGGGATGGCGATGGTCCTCGAGAGAGCATAGAACACGGGAGGAGAAGAGAAGATGGATATAAAGACATTCGGCATCGTGGGTGCCGGTCAGATGGGGAACGGGATCGCCCAGGTCGTCGCGCATCAGGGTGGTCTGAAGGTGATCATGAACGACATCGCAGATGAATTCGTCGAGAGGGGGTACAACGCCATCGCGAAGCGCCTCGACGGAATGGTCGCCAAGGAGAGGATAACGGCCGATGAGAAAGAGGCAATCCTCGGTCGGATCACCACAAACACAAATCTTGAGGACATGAAAGAAGTTGATTTCGTCGTGGAGGCGGCCACCGAGCGGCAGGACCTGAAGCTCGATATTTTCAGGAAGCTGGACGGCATCTGCCGCGCGGGGGTGGTCCTCGCCTCGAACACCTCCTCGATCCCGATCACGCGGATCGCGAACGTGACAAAGCGGCCGGAGCTGGTCATCGGGATGCATTTCATGAATCCCGTCCCCGTCATGAAGCTGGTGGAGGTCATCCGGGGACTGGCCACGGCGCAGGCGACCTTCGATCTGACGGAACAGCTGGCCCGGAAGTTCGGAAAGACGCCCGTCGAGTGCAACGACTTCCCCGGCTTCATCCTGAACCGGATCCTTATATCGATGATCAACGAGGGGATCTATACCCTGTACGAGGGGGTGGGGAGCGCCGAGGCGATCGACAGCATGATGAAGCTGGGCGCCAACCACCCGATGGGGCCGCTGGAACTGGCCGACCTGATCGGCCTGGATGTCTGCCTCGCGATCATGGAGACGATGTACACGGGGCTCGGCGATCCCAAGTACCGCCCCTGTCCGCTTCTGAAAAAGTACGTGGACGCTGGATTCCTGGGGAGAAAATCGGGAAGAGGTTTTTACGATTACACGAGCTGATCACACGATTCTATCAATGTGCACCCTGCACGAGAGAGGTGTTGTATGAACTTTGCGCTCACTGAAGAACAGCAGATGGTCAAGGAGATGGTGACGCGGTTTGTCAATGAAGAGATCAAACCGGCGGCCGAGGAGCTGGACCGCACCCACCGACACCCCCAGGAGATATGCAGGAAGCTGGGTGAGATGGGCCTCATGGGGGTCGCGGTTCCCACCGAGTACGGGGGGGCGGGGATGGACAACGTG
>JAFGSH010000183.1 GCA_016934695.1 Deltaproteobacteria bacterium | reverse complement strand
GTCAGGGCGGTCATCGCAGGTCTGGAGAAGGCGTGCCTGGGCAAGATGGGGGATCTGTGACCGGCGGGTCGGCCAGGTGACCATGGAAGAGAAAGGACGCGGCGATTCATGAAGAGGGTTCTGGTAAGCGATACGCTGGAGAAAGAAGGTATCGAGATATTCAAGAATGCCCCGGGTATCGAGGTCGATGTCAAGACCGGCCTGACCCCCGGCGAGATGAAGGATGTCATAAAGAACTATGACGGTCTGGCGATACGGAGCGCCACCAAGGTAACGGAAGAGATCATCGATGCGGCCGGCAAGCTCAAGGTGATCGGAAGGGCCGGGATCGGGCTGGATAACGTGGCGGTCGATGCAGCGAGCAAGAAGGGGATCGTCGTCATGAATACCCCCGGCGGCAACACGATCACCACCGCGGAACACGCCATAGCGATGATGCTTTCTCTGGCCCGAAGGATTCCCCAGGCCACCGCTTCCACCAAGGCGGGCAAGTGGGAGAAGAAAAAGTTCATGGGTTCGGAAGTCTCCAACAAGACGCTGGGAATCATTGGTATCGGCCGGGTGGGTTCCATCGTGGCCAATCGAGCCCAGGGACTGACCATGAACGTGATGGCCTACGACCCCTTTATCTCGTATGAAGCGGCGGAGAAGATGGGGATCGCCCTGGCCCCGCTCGACGAGGTCCTCCAGAAGGCCGATTTCATCTCGGTGCACACTCCCCTGACGGAGGAGACACGGGGTCTGATCAACGCCGCTTCTTTCGCGAAGATGAAGGACGGCGTATTCGTTATAAACTGCGCTCGAGGCGGGATCGTCGATGAAGACGATCTGTATGACGCCCTTCTCTCCGGAAAGGTCGCCGGTGCCGCCCTCGACGTTTTCGTCGATGAGCCGACCACGAACACGAAACTTCTCTCCCTGGACAATATCATCTGCACGCCCCACCTGGGGGCGTCGACGGATGAGGCGCAGAGAAATGTAGCCATTGCCATCGCCCAGCAGATAGTGGATTATCTGACAAAGGGGGAGATAAAGAATGCCGTTAATTTCCCATCCGTCAGCGCGGAGACCCTCGCCCTGATAAAACCGTATCTGACCTTGGGAGAAAAGATCGGGGATTTTGTGGCACAGATCGTGGTCGGGGGGATCACGGAGGTCGCCATCGAGTACAGCGGCTCCATACTCGAGCATAATGTGGCTCCCGTCACCGTATCGTTCCTCAAGGGGTTCCTCACGCCGGCCCTGAAGGAAAACGTCAACTATATCAACGCCCCGATTATAGCGAGGGAGCGGGGGATCAGTATCATAGAATCGAAGAGCAGCGAGGTGAAGGACTACAAGAATATGATCTCCGTCACCGTGAAAACGGATCAGGAGGCCGCATTCGCGGCGGGGGCCATATTCGGGCGGGAGGACCTGCGGATCGTCAGGATCAATCAGTTCGTGCTGGATGTCATCCCCGAGGGATCCATGCTGATGCTGTACAACCACGACAGACCCGGCGTCATCGGCAACATAGCCACCACCCTGGGGGACGATAGCGTCAACATCGCACGGCTCCATCTCAGCAGAGAGCAGGTGGACGGGAAGGCCTTGGTCGTGCTGAGCACGGATACCCCCGTCTCTAAAGAAACCATGACGCGGCTGAGGGGGCTGCCCAATATCATATCCGTTATCGGAATAGAGATGTAGCCTGGAGGCTGCACGGTGGGGACGGAGGATCATGGCACAGGCAATCGTAGTCGGTACTCAGTGGGGCGACGAGGGAAAAGGGAAGATCGTTGATCTCTACGCCCGTGAGGCGGATGTCATCGCCCGCTTCCAGGGAGGAAACAACGCGGGACATACCCTGGTGGTCGAAGGACGGCAGACCATCCTCCATCTGGTGCCTTCGGGGATTCTCCACGACCACAAGATCTGTATCCTCGGCAACGGGATGGTGATCGATCCCGAAGTGTTGCTCCGGGAGATCGATGAGTTGCACGAACGGAACCTGTTTCTCCCCGATACCAAACTGTACGTCAGCCATAACGCCCACATCATCATGCCGTATCATAAGAGTCTGGACAGGGCTCGTGAAATGAAGAGGGGGCGGGCAAAGATCGGCACAACAGGGCGAGGGATCGGCCCCGCTTACGAGGACAAGATCGCGCGCACCGGCATCCGGGTGTGCGACCTCCTCGACGGCGAGACGTTCGGTGAAATGCTGCGCGCGAATGTCGAGGAGAAAAACTTCTATCTGACACAGTTTCACAACGACAGTCCCGTGGACCCCGCTGCCATATTCGACGAGTATTCCGGATATGCCGGCCGTCTCAGACAGTATGCGGCAAACACCTCTCTCATCCTCGACCGGGAGATCAAGAAGGGCAAGGATGTCCTGTTCGAGGGGGCGCAGGGATGCCATCTCGATATCGATCATGGGACGTACCCCTTTGTGACGTCCTCCAATACGGCGGCGGGGAGTGCTTGCTGCGGTGCGGGGATCGGCCCCACACGGATAGATGCCGTCGTGGGTATCTGTAAGGCGTATACAACCCGGGTCGGGGAGGGACCGTTCGCCACGGAGCTGACGGGAGACCTGGGCGAACGGCTTCAGCAGGTGGGGTGCGAGTTCGGCGCGACAACGGGGAGAAAACGCCGGTGCGGGTGGCTCGACATGGTCCTCGTCAGACAGTCGGTCAGGGTCTCGGGGATCACCGGGCTGGCACTGACGAAACTGGACGTTCTCACGGGAATCGATCCGATCAAGGTATGTGTCGCGTATCGGACCGGGAGTGAAGAATTTTCCGAATCTGTTCCCCCCGATACAAAGGTGCTCGGACGATGCAGCCCCGTCTATGAAGAGATGGAGGGATGGACTGAGGATATCAGCGGGGCGAAGACCATGGACGATCTCCCCTCCAGCGCGAAGCGGTATATCGAACGACTGGAGGAATTGGCCGGCGTGCCGATGTCTCTCGTCTCCGTGGGACCGGGGAGGGAAGAGACCATCATGCTGGAGAGCCCGTTTCATCGATGAGGTTCAATCCGTATAAGCGGAGACTCGTACGTACCGAATGAATCCCTGCCGACATATGGGCAGAGAAGGCACCGGCCCGCAGCCGTTGCGGTGCCGGGAGATGATGCAGGAGGGCGGTTCTTATCAAAGGTATGGTGTTGGATCCACGACAGCTTGTCCTCCGGTGCGTCAATGCGGCCTTGGAGAGGAAAGCGGAAGACCTTGTCATCCTCAGCGTGAAGGATCTCTCCTCCTTTGCCGACTATTTTGTGATATGCAGCGGAAATTCGGATCGACAAATACGGGCGCTCGCCGATCATATCGGTCACACGCTGAAAAAGACGGGCATATCCCCCCTGGGAATCGAAGGGGAACGCTCCGGAAGCTGGATACTGATGGATTACGGTGATGTGATCCTGCATATATTCTACAGGCCCGTGAGGGAGTTCTATGACATCGAGGGCCTGTGGTCGGATGCGCCGAGGATGACAATCGCAGCATCCATGAGGGAGCTGACCGTTCTCGATGATGATATGTGAAGCGACAGAAGCGATATCGGGCCTTGGCGACCTCCTGTTTCCGCCGACCTGTCCGACGTGCGGGGCCGTTTTAGTAAGGCCCGGGGAAGGCCCCTTCTGCGCCGACTGCGCGTCGACGGTTCGCCTGACGATATCCCCCCTGTGCCCCACCTGCGGGGTGCCCTTCCCGGCGGCGTTTGGTGAAGACCATCTGTGCGAGGAGTGCATTCTGTCGCCGCCTCCCTTTACGGTGGCCAGGTCATGGGGCAGATATGAGGGGGTTCTCCTCGATGCCATCCATCTCTTCAAGTACCGCGGCGATATATCGGTGGGGGAGGCCCTGGGACGGATGATGGCGCAGGCCTCGTACGATTCTCTGGCGATAGGGCGGTATTCTCTGGTCATCCCCGTTCCGCTCCACCCAAGCAGGTTGAGACGGCGGGGTTTTAACCAGTCGCTTATCCTCGCGAGGGAGGTATCGCGACGGCATTCCATGCCTCTCGACTTCTCTGTTCTGAGGCGCACGGTTTACACCGAGGCGCAGGTTACTCTCTCGGGGAAAGAGCGAAAGGAAAACGTACGGGGAGTCTTTGAAGTGAACGATCGCAGCAGGGTCCGGGGACGCAGGGTGCTGGTGATAGACGATGTCTACACTACCGGGAGCACGGTCATGGAGTGTGCGCGTGTGCTGATCAAGAACGGTGCCCGGGAAGTGGCGGTGCTGACGCTGGCAAGGGCGTGAAGGGCCGGGTTTACAGGGAGAGGTGCGTAATGAGCAAGATACTGGCCAGGAACGATCTGAAAGAGCGGGTCCTGGCGCTCAAGGGGAAAGGAAAGCGGATCGTCTTCACCAACGGCTGTTTCGATATCCTGCACATCGGGCATGTCAAATATCTCGAACAGGCGAAAGGACTGGGCGATATCCTGATCCTCGGCCTCAACAGCGATGCATCGATACGATCCATCAAGGGACCGCTCCGGCCCATCGTACCCCAGGATGAACGCGCGTACATCCTGGCATCCCTCGAGATGATCGACTATGTGACCATCTTTGACGAAGACACCCCTCTCGCGCTCATAGAGTATATCGAGCCGGACATCCTGGTGAAAGGAGGGGACTGGGATCAGGGGGCCGTCGTCGGACGCGCATCAGTCGAACAGCGGGGCGGCAGGGTTGTCATCGTTCCGCAGTTTGAGGAAAACGCAACCCGGCATCCTGCCTCGACGACCGGGATAATCGAAAGGATCATGAATGCTTACAAAAAGGAGGCGTAATTTTTCTTTACAAACAGGGCTTCATTGTATATAGGGGTTCATTCAATTTAAAAAAGGTGGGGATAGACGTCACATGAAACCGGAGCAGCTTGCATATTTCAAGAACCTTTTCACGCAGAAAATCGAAGAGCTGTTGGGCGAGGCCGGGAAGACCGTTTCCGAGATGACGGGTGGAACGGAGAGTTTCCCCGATGTAACAGACAGGGCTTCCCAGGAATCCGACAGGAACTTCGAGCTGCGGATCAGGGACAGGGAACGGAAGCTGGCAAAGAAGATGCGGGAAGCCCTCCAGCGCATTGAAGACGGCACCTTTGGAATCTGCGAGGTATGCGGGAAAAAGATATCCGAAAAGAGATTGATGGCACGTCCGGTCACCACCCTCTGTATCGAATGCAAGACCAAGCAGGAGGAACAGGAAAAACAGAGGGGTGAGTAGTCCCTCCACACAATCCAGTTGCTCCGATGACACCAGCCCCGTATCCGTGGCAACAACATGCCGCTGAGTTACGCCCATAAGCTCCACAGAACGATGCCGCCCAGGCTCGATCCCATGTCAACGATGAAGAACCCCGTATTCCATATCATTGGTGCGCTGATCGTATTGCTGGGCCTCAGCTCCGCGGGAGTTGCCTATGTCGGCTCCGCCGGACGGACGCTGGAACCCTTACTGAAGGCGTATCACGGGGTCCGGACCGTAAAGATCATCATGGAAACCACGGTATATGATGCCCCATCCGGTGAGACGAAGGTCAAGGAACTCCTCGCGATCGCGGAGGGTGGCCGTTTCAGGGCCGAACGGAAGTTTCCGCGCGGGAACGATATCCTCATCCAGGGTGGACGAACGGCCTTCGCTCTGGGAGTTGAAGAATCAGACGCCGGTGCCCGCAGGATCGACACCGTCTTCCCCACTGTATTTTTTCAGAAGTCCGTCCCTGATCTGTTGAACGCTCTCAATTTCCTCGGCGTGGATACCCGGACGGTCGGTATCGACCGGATAGACCGGAAGGTGGTCATCGTCATAGGCACGAGATCCGATGAGGCACCGGGAAGCCGGGTATGGATCGAGCGGGAAAGAAGGCTTCCCCTGCGGTTCGTCGGGGTAGGGGTATCCGGCGGGGAAACCGTCGTCCTGAAGGCCGAATACACGGAGTACCGCCAGGTGGACAAGGATGTGTGGCTTCCAGGAAAGATAGCGTATTACCGTAATGATACCCCGTGGATCGTCAGCGTCATCCAGAGCGTCTCTCTCAACGAGTCACTGCCCGATGCCCTCTTCCGGATTCCACAGGAGGGGGAGCCCGGCATCCCTATAACGGACTTTCTCAACATAAAGGAATAACACACGTGTTTGTCAATGTAGCGGTCAGCATTCCATCGGCGGGGCCCTTTACCTACGGCGTGCCGGACGGCATGGAAGGCCAGATGGCCGTCGGGCAACAGGTCCTCGTGCCCCTCGGTCGGAGGAATATGACCGGCTATATCGTGGAATTGATACCGGAAACGGACATACCGTCCGTCAAATCAATCATTGATCTGCTGGACACCGAACCTCTCTTTGACGCACAGGATCTGGCATTCTACCGGTGGATATCGGAGTACTATCTGTATCCGCTGGGGAAGACCCTCAAGGCCGCTCTTCCGGGCGGGATAGACGTGGAAAGCAGCCGGTGGGTCCGCCTGTCGGGTGACCGGCAGGGAAACGATAACGCCCTGTCCAGTGAGCAGCATGCGGTACTGGAGATCCTGGCCGATCACCCCCGTGGACTGTCGTTCACCGGGCTCAAGAAGATCACCCGGGGAAAGGGGCTCGTCGATGCCCTGCAAGGGCTGCAAGACCTGCACCGCATCACCGTGGGAGACCGGATCGGCAGGGCCGCGGTAACGAAAAAGCAGGAAACGCGCGTGGCACTCCGATCCCCCCTCCCTCCGGACATCAGATTGACGGAAAAACAGAGGGCGGTCTGTGTGTTTTTGGAGCGCCATGGGGAGACGGATATGGCCCGGCTCCGATCGGAATTCAGGAATGCCCGGGCCACGATACGGAGGATGGAAGAGAAGGGCCTGCTTGATATAACCGCGCACGAGGTCTACCGAAGCCCGGCCTCGTCCCCTCGCATCGGAGCGGGGAAAGCAGGCATACGGCTGAACAGGGAACAGGAAACGGCACTCGAGGAGATAACGCGGGGGATCGCCTCCCGCCGTTACTGTCCGTGCCTCCTCCACGGCGTCACCGGCAGCGGCAAGACAGAGGTATACCTCAAGGCGATAGAAGAAACCCTCCTGCTGGGCGGAAGCGCCATCTATCTCGTCCCGGAGATCACCCTGACACCGCAGCTGATGAGCAGGGTACGGGACCGGTTTGACGGCGGTATGATCGCCGTTCTGCACAGCGGCATCGGACCAGGCGCTCGGTATGATGAATGGCGAAGGATTCGGAGGGGTGAAGCCAGGATCGTCGTAGGGGCGCGGTCGGCCATATTCGCCCCGGTGCGGGATCTGCGACTGATCATCGTTGACGAGGAGCACGATACCTCATACAAGCAGGAAGAGTATCTGCCGTATAACGCGCGTGACCTGGCGATCGTGCGGGCGAGACAGCGATCGGCCACGGTGATTCTCGGATCGGCGACCCCCGCCGTCCAGACGTACTTCAACACCCAAAAGAGAGATTTCAAACTCCTCGAACTTACCCGGCGCGTGGCCGGGAGGGATCTCCCCCGCGTTGATATTATCGACATGAAGAAGGAGGGAGGGCGAACGCCCCCCCTCTTCTCACGATCCCTGATAGACGCCGTCGGGGAGACCCTCGGTGCCGGCAATCAGGCTCTGCTCTTCCTCAACAGACGGGGGTTTCATACCTTTCTCTGCTGTCTCGACTGCGGCTACGTATTCACCTGCCTCAACTGTGCCGTCTCCTTGACGCATCATCGGAACGACGGATTCCTGCGATGCCACTACTGCGACTTCCGCGTCAAGGCACCTCCGATCTGTCCAGCGTGCGGAGGTTCCCGGATACGGAGCTACGGGATAGGGACCGAGCGGGTCGAGGAAGAAGTCGTGAGGCTGTTCCCCGGCGCACGGGTGCGCAGGATGGACAGCGACTCCACCTCAAAACGGGGGGAATACGCGCGTATCCTCACCGCCCTCGACAGGGGCGAGATCGATGTCCTGGTGGGGACACAGATGATCACGAAGGGGCATGACTTCCCGCGCGTCACACTGGTCGGGGTGGTATCGGCGGATACCTCTTTGAATATCCCCGACTTCAGGGCCGCGGAGAAGACCTTTCAGCTCTTGACCCAGGTCTCGGGACGGGGGGGGCGGGGCGATGCTCCGGGACGGGTGCTTATCCAGACCGTGAACCCGGACAACAGCGCCATACAGCAGGCCCGGCGACACGACTATATCGGTTTCTACCATGACGAGATTGTGATGCGCCGGGAGCTCGACTACCCCCCATTCGGCCGTATGGTCAATCTCATCATATCGTCGACAAACAAAGCCGCGGCGCTCGACTGTGTCAAGAAACTGCATGTCGTTGCCAGAGATCTTGCGCGGGAGGCCGGAGGGGGTATCTCCGTCCTGGGACCCGCGGAGGCCCCCCTGTCCAAGGTCAAGGGGAGATACCGGTGGCAGCTGCTTCTCAAGGGGGCGGAGGCACCGGCGTTGCACTCCCTGGCCTCACAGATCGTGGCGCACGGCAGCGGTCCCGGTCTGCGCATCAAGGTGGACGTCGACCCGGTCAATTTCATGTAGTGCCTTCAGGCTTCGTCCGCCCCCACTCCGCATCACGCAGCTCGACCCGCTTGATCTTTCCGCTGACCGTCTTGGGCAGTTCCGTCACGAACTGGATCTTCCGGGGGTATTTGTACGGGGCCGTGGCGCCCTTCACATATTCCTGGAGCTCCGTGACGAGTTCGTCGCTCCCGGTGAATCCCGGGGCGAGGACGACGAAGGCCTTGACGATCTCCCCGCGCGTCGGGTCCGGGCTTGAGACGACCGCCGATTCCGCCACCGCGGGATGCTCGATCAGGGCGCTCTCCACCTCGAAGGGACCGATACGGTATCCCGATGTGAGGATGACGTCGTCGGCCCTCCCCACGAACCAGAAATACCCGTCTGTGTCGACGTAAGCCCGGTCGCCGGTAAGATACCAGTCCCCGCGGTGTGAGGCCGCCGTCTTTTCGGGATCTTTCCAGTATTCCTTGAAGAGGCCGAGGGGGCGCTCCGGTTTCACCCTGACGGCGATATCCCCCTCGACGTTGGGGGGGAGGACATTCCCCTCCTCGTCGATAACCTGGAGGTCAAACCCGGGGGTCCTCTTCCCCATGGAACCGAAACGCGGTTCGAGGCACGCGAAGCTGGCGCAGAGACAGACCGTTTCCGTCTGGCCGTACCCGTCTCGAATGGTTATACCCGTCGCTTTCTTCCAGGCGTCGATAATTTCTGCGTTGAGCGGCTCCCCCGCGCCGACGCAGTGGCGCAGCATCGGGAACTTCCGGCCGCTCAGATCCTGGAGCACCAGCATCCGGTAGAGGGTGGGAGCGCCGCACATGGTGGTGATGGGGTATCGCTGGAGACAGGAGAGTGTGGTGGCCGGGTCGATACGGTCCGCCGTATGGACAAAGACGGCGGCTCCGCAGTACCACGGGCCGAAGTAACTGCTCCACGCGGCCTTCGCCCACCCCGTGTCGCTGATGTTCCAGTGGAGGTCATCGGGTGTGAGATCGAGCCAGTACCTCCCCGTTACCTGATGCCCGAGGGGATACGACGTGTGCGTATGGAGCGTCATCTTCGGGTAGCCGGTCGTCCCGGAGGTGAAATAGACAATGGCCCCTTCATCGCTCTTCGTATCGACCGTTTCGAATGCTTCCGGGGCGTCGCGCAGTGCCTCGTCGTACGTGATCCAGCCCTTTCGTGTCTCTCCCACGATCAGTTTTGTTTTGAGCGTGGGACACCGGTTCTGAATCTTTTCCAGCTTCGGCGCATTGGCGGTGTCCGTGATGAAGCAGGCGGCCTCCGCCGCATTGATCCTGTATTCGAGGTCTTTGGCGGTGAGCTGGGTGGTGCCGGGTGTTATGATGACCCCCATGCGGATGCAGGCGGTGAATATCTCCCACCAGGCGGGATTGCGGTTCAGGATGACCATCACCACATCCCCCCGTGTAATCCCCTGGCGGGTCAGGACATTGGCAAGCCTGCGGGACGCCCTGCTGACATCGAGAAAGGTCCTCTTCGATTCGCCGCCGCCGTCCGTGATGCACCACATGGCCAGTTTTTTCGGATCTTCGGCCCACCGGTCCACCACATCCCGCGCGAAATTGAACCGTTCGGGGACCTCCCATGCGAACGAAGCATACTCTTTCTCATAATCGGTCATGTTTCGTGCCATGCGCAGTGCCTCCCTCTCGATATACTTTGCAATACCATATTTTCAAATCAAATATAGTAACGGGGGATGCCTGTCAAGAAAAATCCGCGATACGCCCCGGGGGAGCGGAGCAAGGCCCGGGCGGGACATATCGGGGAAGAACCCTGTAAACGGTCTGACACAGGGCACGCTCTTATCCGATGACAATATCGTCAAGGGGGCGCTTCGGCACGTGATGGACGCCCCTGTCGTCTCTCCAGTAATTCACATTACCGGAAGGGCCGACCTCCTCAACCACCACCTCTTCCTTCGGCCTGCCGAGGGCCACGACAAGTGCTATCTCAAGCCCCTCGGGGATTGCAAGCTTCGCCCGGAGTTTGTCGCGCTGTACGGAGGCGATCATGCACCCCCCAAACCCCTGTTCCGTCGCGCCGAGGAGGATGCTCTGCGCCGCTATCCCGACATCACACTTGAGGTAGGGATTACTCAGCCCCGTGTCCTCCAGCATGATGATATATGCCGATGGCCGCTCTCCCTCGGGAGGCCCCGGCCAGTCCTTCAGGGCGGCGGCCCATGCGAGGGCCGAAAAGATATCGGCGTTTCTGCCCGGCTCGCAGGAGAGCATGTATTTCAACGGCTGCTGGTTTCCCGCCGACGCGCTCAGTCTGGCGAGATCGACCAGTTCCCTCAGGGTATCGCGGGTCATGGGCACATCCTGGTGGAAACGGCGACAGGTCCTGTTCTTCGCTACCAGATCCTTTATCATGGTGTGCTCCTTTCGTTGTTGTCCTCCGGCTGCCTGCCGGGTAAAACCTGAGAAGTCGTGCTTAATAATAAACCATAACCGGGATAAGCTCAAGGGAGTTCCACGCTTCCAGGTCCGTGTTATCGCTCGTGACCCGCTCCGGCCCGCGAGGGGAAATCGGGCAGGCCGTCCCTGAATATCCTTTGACTAACGGTGAAGATCGTGGCAAGAAACAGGTCATGGATGTCCCGGTGCGTATAGGGAAGATCATCTGGACCGGATTCTGGGCCGGTCTTGCCACCCTCCTTGTATTTGTCCCGATTGTGGCGGCCGCCTCGTTGAGTTCCACGGGGAACATGGCCTTTACAATCTCACGGGCGTGGGCGTGGATCATGCTGAAGGTGACGGGAGTGCGCCCCGAGATCAGAGGGAGGGAAAAGATCCGACCGGGGCAGTCGTATATCATCATATCAAACCACCAGTCGCATTTCGACATTCTCGCCCTCGTCATACGGCTCGGGATCCAGTTTCGCTGGATCATCAAAAAAGAATTGCGTGCCGTACCCCTCTTCGGATTCGCCCTTTACAAGTCAAAAAATATCTTTATAGACCGGACCGACCGGGGCAAGGCCATGGAGAGCATCCGCGACGGCGTGCAGCGACTCCCCCCCGGCGTCAGCGTCCTCTTCTTCGCCGAGGGGACGAGATCTCCGGACGGGGCGATTCATCCGTTCAAAAGGGGGGGATTTGCGACGGCCGTGGAGAGCGGTCTCCCGATCCTCCCGTTGACGGTGAACGGCAGCAGAAAGGTTCTCCCGAAAGGAGCCCTGGCCTTCACACGGGGCTCCATCGAGGTGGTTGTGGGAGATCCCATCAATACCCGCGGCTATACGCATGACGCCATCGAAGAGCTGATAGCCGTCACCCGGGACACGATCATCGCCAATTTTAATCCCCACTATCCCGAAGGAGGCGGGACATGAAACCGTCAACGAAGGCGGCCCTCCTGTCGGGCCTTGTCTTCCCGGGGACGGGACAGATCTATCTGAAACGTCTCCGGCGGGGGATCATTATAATGATATGTGCCGCTTCAGGGATAGGCGCCATCGCCTGGCCGGCCGTGGTAAAGGCCCTTGCAATTCTCGATCAGCTCGAACGTCATGCGGGGCGGATCGATATGGAGACCGTGTCGAGCCTTGCCCGGACCGCCGCAGCGGGCGCGTTCCCCCATTCCGATCTCGTACTGCTTTTTATCGTCTGCTGCTGGCTCTTCTCCATAGGGGACGCCTACCGGACAGGCAGACGGGAGGAGCAGCCGGGGGACTGCAGAGGGGTATGAAGGAGGGCATGTCATGGCCGAGATAGAAAAGTACGCCTACAAGATCGCAAAGAAGATGCGGATCAGGATACCGGACATACCCGGCGCGCTGGGGAAGGTGGCGACGGAACTGGGAAGGCACGGAGCCGTCCTGGGAGATATCACCAAGGTGCACCTGACCTCCCATTACATCATACGCGACGTAATCATCTTCTTCGATGATGAGAGGCAGTTTGCTGACACCATCGCCGGCCTGGAAGAACTGAAAGGGTATCGGGTCATCTCCATCGAAGATGAGGCCCTGCGGGTCCACCGGGGCGGGAAGATCGCCGTCACCCCGACGGTCCGGGTGGAGACGCTGAGCGATCTGCGGATGATCTACACCCCGGGGGTGGCCCAGGTGTGCAACTATATCATTCAACACCCCGAGGCCGCACGTGAATATACCTCCATCGGCAACTCGGTGTGTATCGCCACCAACGGCTCCGCCATACTGGGCCTCGGCGATATCGGCGTCCGTGCGGGGATGCCCGTCATGGAGGGCAAATCCGTCATCCTCCACAAGATGGCCGGGGTCAGTTGCGTTCCCCTCCTGATAGACAGCGACGATCCCGGGAGGATCGTCGACACCCTGGAGACGGTGTCAAGGACGTTCAGCGTGATCATGATCGAAGATATCAAGGCGCCCCTCTGTTTCGAGGTAGAGGGGAGACTGCAGGAGCGGATCGAGATTCCGGTCTTCCACGATGATCAGCACGGGACGGCGACGGTGATCCTCGCCGC
>JAFGSH010000182.1 GCA_016934695.1 Deltaproteobacteria bacterium | reverse complement strand
CTGGTAGACGCGTACGATGCCGTGATCGTGGCGACGGGTTCTCATCCCCAGCCTCCCGACATCCCGGGTTTGAAGGAATGGAACTGGGCAGAGATTCTCCAGGAACACCATATGCCCACGGGTAAAAAAGGTCTCATCGTCGGCGGCGGTTTTATCGGAGCCGAGACGGCCGAGGCCCTCGTCAGGAATGGAAACGACATCACCATACTGAAACGCTCAAAAGAAATAGCCCCCGCCATGGAGCCGATGGCCCGTAAGTTTCTGTTACGGGCCTTGGAGGAGCTGAATATCCCCGTTATGACGGACACGGACATAACGAAGGTGGAAGGCGGCACGGTCCATCTTATGACAGGTGTCGAGGAGGGCTCGATCGAGGGTGTTGACTTTGTCGTTTACACGAAGGGCATGGTTCCGGAAGATTCGCTCAAAGAGCAGCTTGCCGGAAAGGTACCGGTTTATTCGATCGGGGATTGCAGAAAGATAGGGAGGGCAATGGATGCCATCCACGATGCGTATGATTGCGCCATGTCCCTCGGCTGACGGGATGTAGAATTCGTTATACGCGCAGAACCGTTACATGAAAGAAAGGAGGAAGAGAGATGGGAGTCAGGACATACGACGAGTATCGTGACCGTCTGAAGAAGATGGAGAGAAACATTTTTATCGCCGGCAGCAAGTGCGACAGGATGGATGAGAGACTTGCGGCGCAGATGCGCGTCATACGTGAGACGTACGATCGCGCAAACGATCCCGAGTGGGATGGCCTGGCCACGGCAACGTCCCACCTGACGGGAGAGAAGATCAATCGATTTACCCACATCCACCAGAGTGTCGACGATCTCCTGAAAAAACAGCAGATGACCAGACTTATCTGCCACAGGGTCGGAGGATGCATTATGCGGTGCATGGGGATCGATGCCATGAATGCCCTCTCCGTTGTCACGTACGAGATGGATCAGGCGCTGGGTACGGATACCAACCAGAATTTCCTGAAATATATCAAATACTGGCAGGATAACGATATCACCGCCAACTGTGCACAGACCGACGTGAAGGGCGACAGATTGAAAAGACCGCATGAGCAAGTCGACCCGGACCTGTATCTGAGGATCGTCGAAAGCAGGCCGGACGGAATCGTGGTAAACGGCGCCAAGATCGACAACACGACCGCCCCGGTAAGCGACGAGATCATCGCGATACCGACCCGATTCATGACCGATAAGGATAACGACTATGCCGTCGCGTTTGCCGTCCCTGCCGACTGGGAAGGGGTGAAGATGCTGGTCAGACCGGCGTACAACCATAAGCGGAACTATCTGCAGGCCCCCATCGCGGAGATAGGCGATGCCGAATCATATACCATCTTCGACAATGTCTTCGTCCCCCGCGAGAGGGTCTTTCTCGACGGCAAGGGCGATCCGCGGCAGACGCCGTTTGCCGGTTTCCTCGCCCTGCTGTTCGCCCATTATCACAGGCATTCGTACACCGGGTGCAAGCCCGCCACGTCCGAGGTCCTGGCCAGCGCCGCGGCCCTCGCAGCGGAATACAACGGGATCGAAAAAGAGGCCCACGCCAGGGAAAAGATATCGCACATGGTGGGTGTGGCGGAGCTCGTCTTTGCCGCCGGGCAGGTAAGCGCCTATCGCGCGGAGAAATCAGCGTCCGGGACGTACATACCGGATGAGGTCCTGACCAATGCCGGCAGGAGACTGGCGGGCGAAGAGATTTACAATGAGTACAAGATCGTCGCCGACCTTGCCGGGGGACTGTGCGCCACGATGCCCTTTGAGGAAGAATTCTTCTCGGAAGAGACGGGAGAACTGGCGAATAAATATCTGATGCGGAATCCCGCCATCTCTGCAGAGAACCAGCACAGATGTTTCCGGGGCCTGGAAAATCTGATCGTTTCGGAGATGGCCGGCGTGGCACAGGTGGCCGGGCTGCACGGAGGCGGCTCCCCGCAGATGGAAACTATCACGATGATGGCCCGGTATGATCTTGAGGGACTGAAGAGCGTGGCCAAGTATCTGTTCGGTATCGAGAAAGACCTGCCGAAATATGAACGGGCGACCGTCACGCCGCGCAAGATGCTGGAGAGATTCCAGAAACTGTACGGATCCCCGAAGGCATGATCGCACCTTTCGCTCCTTCCCCCGGCCGTAAAGGAGAGAAATCCCGTTTTCAAGGCACGATGCGGGGACCGATACCGGCTCGCGGCATCGAATCATCGAGAGAGGGAGACAAAGAGAGAAGATACCGGTGTGGAGAATGTGGCCGCGGTCAGCGGTCACTTCTTCCTCCGGGTCTTCTTCTTGAAGAACAGACACTCCTGATTGGAGCTGATCCGTACAGTAGTGCACGGCAGCTGGGCCGACTTGAAACCCAGGGCTCTGCATCCATGGGGAAAATTCTTATCCCAGGTGATGTAATAGTGTTCGCACTGAGTACAGTTAATCATGCATGCACTGCCCGGTCCCGTGATCCCTGATAAGGCGAAAGAGCAATCGCGAGTGAATTTTTACTGCTCAATGTTCCAACCGCCCCGTATCCCCCCCTTCGAGAGGACGATCTGCCACAGCTGATTCCGGCGCGCCCGGAACGACCCCGCGCAGGAGAGGAGATAGTACTTCCACATGCGGTAGAACCGTTCGTCGTAGAGATGCCGTATCCTGTCCCAGTTCCCGTCGAAGTTCGCGAACCACGCCATCAGCGTCCGGTCGTAGTCCGCACCGAGATTCTGCCAGTCCTCAACGACAAACAGTCCTTCAAAGGACTCCGCGAGCTGCCGGATCGAGGGGAGCATGCCGTTCGGAAAGATGTACTTCCCGATCCAGGGGTCGCATTTTCTGACAGATTGGTTCCCGCCGATGGTCTGCAGGAGAAACAGCCCGCCATCCTCCAGGCACCCGTGAACAATCTTCATGAACTTCCGGTAGTTTTTTATGCCGACATGTTCGATCATCCCGACCGAGACGACGGCATCATATGTTCCGTCGAGATCCCGGTAATCCTGCAGGCGTACCTCTACGGGGAGCCCTTCGCACCGTTCGCGCCCGAGTCTGGCCTGTTTCTCTGAAACCGTTGTCCCCACAACTCTTACGCCGTATCTTTCGGCGGCATGCCGGGCGAAACCGCCCCAGCCGCACCCGATATCGAGGATTTTCATCCCTTGACCGAGGCGGACTTTTCGGGCGAGCAGGTCAAGCTTGGTCTCCTGCGCCTCGTCAAGATCCTTCGCACCGTTCCAGCAGGCACACGAATATGTCATACTTCTGTCGAGCATCGACCGGTACAATTCATTCCCCAGATCGTAGTGGCGCCGGCCGACCTGAAAGGCCCGCGATTTTTTCTGGAGGTTCATGAGATTCGCCCTCATGGATTGGAGGAAAATCCTCCAATCCATGACCGTTTCGTCCAGGCCCGCCGACAGGATACGATCAAAGAACTGGTCGAGGGCAGGGCAATCCCACCAGCCGTCCATGTAGGACTCCCCGAGCCCCAGGGAGCCCCGGGCAAGCACCCGCCGGTATAGATCCTCGTTGTGGACGGCAATATCCCATGGACGCAAGCCGCCTATCCTCACGTCCGCCGAGGCAAGGAGCGTCTCTATCTGTTGTCTGAAACGTTCCATTTCTTATCGGTGCCTTTCATAAGAAATGAGTCACTCAAATCAACAAATGAAGAGAATCGATTCTTTTTTCCTTTTTTACTCTGCAAGTTCTTTTTGTCAAGGGCAAGTTGGCAGGCGGAGAAGGGTCTACATAAGGCAACAGGGCGTCAGATCCATTGTAAGGTATCCTCCAGGGCCTTTGGAATATGACTGATGATATCGATAATCTGTGTCGCAGGCGTCGGTCTCGCGTAGGACCCGGCAAGGCGGTTGGTCTTCATCGCAACGGTCGCCGCTTCTTTGGTATCCATCCCTGAACAGATAAGGGCGGAGAGAATGCCGGTCAGGGTATCGCCGGTCCCTCCGATCGCCTCCATGACCTCCTCGACGGGGCTGTCTACTTCGCAGAGTATCCCTCCCCTGTCGGCGAGGCAGTCTTTCTTTCCCTTGACCAAGAGGAAGCGCGCCGCATTATTGTGTTCGTACGCGCGGGCGATCAGGTCCGGCACCCGATTCGCGTCATGAAGGATGAACCCCCGCGTGTAAAAGGGATGAGGCGCAGTCTCGTCCGCCAGAAATGACAGCTCCCCGATATCCGGGGTGAACAGGTCATACATCGCGGCGTGCCCGCTCATCTTCGCCACGTACATGAATCCGGCGTCGGCTATCAGGACGGGTCTCGTTTCCATAGCATGGATGACCTGCTGCAGGCAGTTGTGCCAGTGAACGATCGGCTGCAAATAGTGAAACGTAACGGTGTGAAACACCGATGCGGCAAAGGTATCGACCAGATGTTTGTAAAGGTTTCTGCTCCCTGTTCCCCGTCCGATATCCCCCACGACATACCCGAAGGGGGGCGGCGTGCCGAGCACCTCCGAGGTCTTGACGGCCGCGCCGATCAGGGCCGCCGTTCCCCGTTCAACCGGGATGCGTCTCCCGTCGATACGGATGTCGCCGTTCTCCATCGCCG
>JAFGSH010000181.1 GCA_016934695.1 Deltaproteobacteria bacterium | reverse complement strand
TTCACGACGGCCAGGGATGTCCCCGACCCGGCATGCACCACCACGCTCCCCCTGCCCACAGTTTCCACGGGATAATTGGCCGGGCGCAGGAGGGTCTCGTAGTCGTCAATGAACTCCTCTATCTCCTTCTTGTCCCATATATGGTTCCCCGACGTCAGGACATCGATCTCGCTCCCGTAGAGCTCCTCCACCACTTTCCTGGTTACGCCGAATCCCCCGGCGGCATTTTCACAGTTCGCGATGACGATATCCACCCCACAGTTCCCCACGATACCGGGGAGGAGGGCTTGCACCGCCTTTCGACCCGGCTTTCCCACGATGTCTCCGATAAAGAGTATCTTCACAGTCCAGACCTTCCCATCCTACTTTGCGAAATCGGAGACGCGCATCTCCCGTATGACCGTGACCTTTATCTGCCCGGGGTAGGTCAACTCCGATTCAACCTTTTTGACGATATCCCTGCAGAGCATGACGGCATCATTATCGGACACCTTCTCGTTCTCCACGAGAATGCGGATCTCTCTCCCGGCCTGGATGGCATAACACTTGTCAACGCCTTTGAACGAGGTCGCTATCTCTTCCAGTTCCGTCAATCGTTTTACATAGGTCGCCAGCATCTCCCTGCGTGCGCCGGGCCGCGCGGCTGAAAGGGTGTCCGCCGCCTGTATCAGGACACCCAGAATGGTGTTGTTGTGCCCGTCGTCATGGTGCTGCGCGATCGCCTGGACAATCCGCTCTGACTCGCCGAGTTTCCGGGCATACTCCGCCCCGATGGCGGCATGCGGCCCCTCGACCTCATGATCGACGGCCTTCCCGATGTCGTGCAAAAGCCCGGCGCGCTTGGCATCCTTGACATTCATCTTGAGTTCGGCGGCCATCATCCCCGCAAGGTGTGAAACCTCCATGGAGTGTTCCAGGACGTTCTGGGAAAAGCTCGTGCGGAATCGCAGCCGCCCGAGGAGGTTCAGCAGTTCGGGATGGACATCATGTACCCCTGCATCGAATGATACCCGTTCCCCGGTTTCACGGATCATCTTGTCGACCTCGGCCTGTACCTTTGCAACGATCTCCTCGATCCTCCCGGGATGGATCCTCCCGTCATGGATCAGATTCTCCAGAGACCTCTTTGCCACCTCCCTCCGGACGGGGTCGAAGCTGGAGATCACCACGGCCTCCGGTGTGTCGTCTATGATCAGGTCCGTACCGGTGGCGGCCTCTATGGCCCGGATGTTTCTCCCCTCTCTGCCGATGATCCTCCCCTTCATCTCGTCCGAGGGAAGGGTGACCACCGACACGGTGTTCTCCGCCACAAAATCGGAGGCGTATCTCTGCACTGCATAGGCCAGTATCTCGCGCGCCTTCTTCTCCGATTCCCGCTTCGTTTCCTCTTCCACTCTTCGTATGATACCGCCCGCTTCGTGCCGGGCATCATCCACCATCAACTGGACGAGGGATTCCCGCGCCTCTTCCGAGGAAATCCCGGCGATCTTTTCCAATTGCACCCGCTGCTCTTCGATAATCCTGTCCACCCTGTCATGCTTTTCCTTCAGGAGCGCCTCTTTACCGATGATGGCGCTTTCCCTTTTCTCCATGGCGGCTTCCCGTTGAGCAAGCTGATCCGTCTTCTTGTCCAGATTCGTCTCCTTCTGATGGATCCGCTCCTCTACCTTCTCAATCTCCGCCCTCCTGTCTCTGGTCTCCTTTTCAAATTCATTCTTGGCCTTGAGGAGACTGTCCTTGGCTTGGAGAATGGCCTCTTTCTTGATGTTCTCGGCCTCTTTCTTGGCCTCACTGGTAATTCTCAGCGACAGGCTTTCAGACGACTCAAGCATCCTCCCGGAAATGCTCTTGCGCACATAATATCCCAGCACCGCACCCAGTGCCGCAGACACCAACACGACCAGTATTATAAAGCTGATGTTTGACAACGTTGTGTACCTCCCCCCCGTAATGATTTCACAGGAACAGGAAACTTACCCTTGTAAAAATGGGAGGGGACAGGAAGACGACGCGTTGTACCCGAAGGACAACCGCCGGAGACAGGGCTCGATACATCGAACCCAAGGCCTTGAGAGAGATGAAACCGCTTCTGCCATACGTCTCCCCCGCCTATGCCGTGATGACCATTCTTTTGAACCTTATCAAAGAATTAGCGCCCTGTTGCTGTTTCAGGCTTTCCGCTCCGTCCCTCGCGGGGGCCGCTGGACATGCACACCACAAACAAAGAAGGGCACTTCAGTCATAAGGTGTTGGTTCAAAAAACTACAGGTCATCACGCGCATCGCAGGGGATTACCGTATTTTTTCTGTCAATATAGCTAATTAATTTCTCAATTTCACCTTCGAATCTGTTACGCAGATCCTTTTCTTCTTCTTGTACTCCAAACAGTTCTTCGGCAATATTTAAAGCAACCAAAATAGCAATATCTGAAGCTGTTGCATTCTCTGAGGCCTCTCCTATCTCCCTAGCCCTCTCATTTATATACCGGACAACCCTCTCTACATACTCATCCCCTTTATCGCTCAGGACCGAGAAATCTCGCCCCATCACCCGTATATCGAAACGCTTTTTCAAACGCGATTCCCCTGTGGCTCTCCTACGACATCTCTACATCGCGCAGCATATCAAGGAGGGTATCTACCTTGGCACGCACGGCATCTTTCTGTTCAATCAAGGCCTGTGCCTTGCCTTCCGCCTCCTCCAGCCGGGCGCTTCTCTCTTCCAACAACCGCTCCAGCTCCTGATTCCGATGCCTCAACGCGGAATGTCCTTCTACCAGTTCCCGTATCCTTCGTTCAAGTTCGCCAAACCTCTCTAACTCCACGCCCAGCCTCGACTTTTCCCCAGTAAGCTCTAACGGTGGCTCAATTATGCCAACTCACCCGTCAAAAGTCAAGACGCTATTTGTTACAGGAGAAATCCGCCAAAATAATCCTTGACAGGTACCGGCAAATGTACTATAAGCCGCGATCTTTCGCATCGAAAAAAATCACCATGCCCCCTGTGGCGAAGGGCCGCGAGGGGGTTATTTGCTTGAAGCGATCATATCTTTCATTACTCATGGGAACAGCAGGAATGGACGACAGGAAGGTACGGAACATCGGGATCAGTGCGCATATCGACTCGGGGAAAACGACCCTGACGGAGCGGATCCTCTTTTATACTCAGCGCATCCACGCGATCCATGACGTGAAGGGGAAGGACGGTGTAGGGGCCACCATGGATTCCATGGACCTCGAGAGGGAGCGCGGGATCACCATCGCTTCGGCGGCAACGTTCTGCCAGTGGAAGGGACATGAGATCAACATCATCGACACCCCCGGCCACGTCGATTTCACCGTGGAGGTTGAACGATCCCTCCGGGTGCTCGACGGGGCAGTCCTCGTCCTCTGTGCGGTGGGAGGCGTCCAGTCTCAGTCGATTACCGTCGATCAGCAGATGAAGCGGTACAAGGTCCCCTGCATCGCCTTCGTGAACAAGTGCGACCGGAGCGGTGCGAACCCCGATCGCGTTATCGGCCAGCTCAGATCGAAACTGGGGCACAACGCCGTCGCCATGCAGATCCCCATCGGACTCGAAAACAGCTTCCAGGGGGTCGCCGACCTGATTTCGATGAAGGCGATTTATTTCGACGGGGAGAACGGGGAGATCGTCCGGGTTGAGGAAATCCCGGACTCCCTTCTCGCCGAAGCCACGGCAAAGAGGGAGGCGCTGGTCGACGCGGCCTCCCTGTTTTCGGATGAACTGACCGAAGCCGTTCTCGAAGAACGGGAGATTCCTCAGGATCTTCTTCTCAGCGCCCTGCGCAGGGGGACCCTCACGCGTGAGATAACGCTGGTTTGCATGGGATCGGCTTACAAGAACAAGGGCGTTCAACCCATGCTCGACGCCGTGACAGCACTGCTTCCCTGCCCCGCTGACATGAAAAACGAGGCCCTCGACCTGAGCAGGGGTGAAGAGCCCGTCATCCTCTCGTCCAGCCCCGACGACCCCACGGTTGCTCTCGCCTTCAAACTGGAAGACGGCCCTTACGGCCAGTTGACCTACATCCGGGTATACCAGGGCTCCATCGCAAAGGGAGATACCATCGTCAACGCCCGGACCGAGAAGAAGGTCAAGGTCGGGCGTGTTATACGCATGCATGCCGACCAGATGGAGGACCTCGACACAATCCCGGCCGGATACATCGGGGCGCTCTTCGGTATTGAATGTGCATCGGGCGATACCTTTACGTCACCGGGAGTCACCCTTGCCATGAGCTCCATGTTCGTCGCCGCGCCGGTGATTTCGCTGTCCATCACCCCGAAGGACAACAAGGCGCAGATAAGCATGTCCAAGGCCCTGAACCGTTTCACCAAGGAAGACCCCACCTTCAAGACCCATGTCGACGAGGAGACGAAGGAAACGATCATCGAAGGGATGGGAGAGCTGCACCTGGAGATCTATGTCGAGCGGATGCGGCGGGAGTATGGGGCAGAGGTCGAGACCGGCAACCCGCGCGTCGCCTATCGCGAGACCATTACCCGGAAGGCGGAATTCAACTACACGCACAAGAAGCAGACCGGAGGATCGGGGCAGTACGGCCGGATTGCGGGATACATCGAGCCCTTCCCGGAAGGAGAGTTCGAATTCGTCAACAAGATCACGGGGGGGGCCATTCCCACAAATTTTATTCCCGCGTGCGAGAAGGGATTTCGGGCATGCATGTCAAAGGGCCCCAAGCTGGAGTTCCCGGTGACCGGCGTGCGGGTGGTTATAAACGACGGGGCGGCGCACAGCGTGGACTCTTCGGAGATGGCTTTCCAGGCGGCGGCGCGGGGAGGTTTTCTGGAGGCCTACGCCAGGGCGGGGGTCGTCATCCACGAGCCGGTGATGAAGGTCGTCGTCGAGACGCCGACCGAATTCCAGGGCCCCTGCATGGGCCTCTTAAACCAGCGACGCGGGATGATCGTCGGTTCGCAGGACGACGGGCCCATGTGCGTGATCGAGTCGCAGGTGCCGCTCGCGGAGATGTTCGGATTTTCCACCGTCCTGAGATCGGCGACACAGGGGCAGGCCCAGTTCACCATGGAGTTCGCACTCTACAAACTAGTCCCCCAGTCAATCGCGGAAGAGCTGGCCGAAAAGGCGGCGCAGGCAAGGAAGGGTAAATAGCAGGGGCCGGAACGGAACATAGAGGAGCACACACATGGTAAAAAAGGATCTGATCACCAGGCATCCCTTTGGACTCAAGGGGGATGAGACGGATATCATCTCAGGGGGGCAGTTCGGGGCGGTTCTTTCACGGGCCGGCGTCGGCAAGACCGCCCTTCTGGTACAACTTGCGCTGAACGCCATGCTGAGGGACAAAAATGTCCTGCATATCAGCATGAACGATCCGGTCGATAAGGTGACGCTGTGGTACGAGGAACTGTTCCATCACCTGACCCAGCGGGATGACGTGGAACAGGGCGGCCTCCTGCTGGAATCCCTGCTCCCGCACCGGTTTATCATGACCTTCAGGATCGCGGGATTCAATATACCGAAATTGCGGGAGCGGCTCGCGGACCTCGACGCGCAGGGCATCTTTCACCCCGACATGGTCATTGTCGACGGTCTCAAGTTCGACGAATCGATACGGGAATGCCTTGCGGAGATGAAGACCCTTGCCGCGGAGACGTCACTGCAGGTGTGGTTCAGCGTGCATACCCACCGCCACGAAGAGACGCCCGCGGGTGAATTCCCGCCTTCGCTCCAGAGCATTCAGGATCTGTTCGACGTCGCCCTCAAGCTCCAGCCGGAGGGAACGGACGTCCGGATACAGCCGCTGAAGGGACCGGAGAAGGTGGTCTCCGGCCTGTCGAAACTGGCCCTGGACGCGTCCAGCATGCTGATAAAGTAGCTGATATAAACAGCAACTGTAATCAATCATATTCGCACAATCTGTCATTTCGACCGCAGGGAGAAATCTTGTGTTTTTGAAGTATTTCATTACGAAGATTTCTCATCCCGATAAATCGGGATTCGAAATGACATTTCCAGATTGACACTGCACGAGCTATTTATAACACTAGGGGAAACCCCCAAAACATTTCAAAATGAAAACAACGATTATCCCCCGAACGCATCACCGTAATATCCCTTGACACGATAGCATAATGGAGTTAACAAGTTAGCGTACTCCAGTGATCCAAGCACAATATGCAGATGTTTGAACAACTGTAAACTTGGGGGGGATTATGGCCTGATCATCGAAAGCCCTGTTTCTCAACATGAGAGATGGGGCTTTTGTTTTTTGCGAGGAGTACTACGGTAAAATCGCTGTGTTTGGTTTTTATACAGAAACCATATAAACATTGTTGGATTTGAGGAGAAGTTCAAATGAACTTCAAGAACCTTACCGATAATGAAGTGAATGCTTTAGCTCCGCACACGTTCAAGTATTCAATCCCTATCATGCAATACTACGGACGGGACAAGAGCTCTGTTGGCTCTGGCACACTGATAAAGATCGGATCGAGATTCCTTATCGCCACTGCAGGACACAACCTTGTCGGGGTTCCTGACGATTGTCTCTATTATGTACCAAGCAAGAAGATGATTTATGATCAGCCGCCGTTTATTAGACGTAACCCTTTGGCGAATTCGAGTGACCCCGGGGAAGCGGATGTCGGGTACATCGAGATACCCTCCGAAATCGCGATTTCAATAGAGGAAAGGGAGTTCCTTCCTCTCAATAGGATCCGTCCATTTATTGTCACTTGGCCAACACGCGTTTTTCTGACAGGATTTCCTGCAGAGATGGTTCCAATTGAATTAGCGACGAAGAACAAGTTTATTCTATCAGCGATTGGCTATCTTACGGAAATCAGAAAGCCCAACCAGCAACGGGATGACTCCATGGATATCATCGTCGATTATGAGCCAACTTCAGTTCTCGTTGAAAGACCAAATGGATGGAAGATGCCAAATCCCCGCGGCATAAGCGGCGGAGGTTTATGGGCACTACCTCTTGCTGGTCGAACGGAGTTATGGAATCCGGATGATACGACACTCATTGGTATTGAAAAAAGCTGGCTGGAAACCTCAAATTGTGTTCGTTGCACACAAATACAGCACTGGCTCAAACTTGTTGCTAACGATTTTCCCGACTTAGCCGAGATTATCGATGAACATTTACAATCAAGAGAAAACTGCCACGATTTGTTTGGTGGCTGACACGTAAGCCATCCGTACCCAACATGCCGTTTCACCGGATGGCTTCGTCACGCGGTGAACTCGGCGTTCAGGAAATACTTCCTGCGCTTGCAATCGATTTAATAACAGATTCTCAGCTCAGACATGCCCCGACAAGTCGCGACACGTATCGCGCGATCGGTACGCACGACGTCAGGCCGGGGGATTCGATCCCGATCAGGTTGACCAGGCCGGGGCAGCCCGCTGTGCCGGCTGCTTGTCTCCATTCCATAGTTCGGATTTTTCTCCAGGAGCAGGACATCGCCGTACTGTCCGGAGAGCTCCTCCGCAATGGCGAGCCCCACCACTCCGGCCCCGATGATCGTTATGTCGAACGTGTCGTGGATCTCAGTATTCATCAGAATGGTCGAAAGTCCTTTGCCGTTGCAATGTCAGAGCGTGCCCGGCTCGTAGACACACAGCGGTTCTTCGGCCAGGTAGTCCCCGTTGATCTCGTAGGCGCGGGCGCGGCAGCCCCCGCACACCTTCAGGAATTCGCAGCGGCCGCATTTTCCCTTGTATTTTCCCAGATCCCTCAGGTCGTTGAATATCTTCGAATTGTTCCAGATCTCCTGAAAACCGGTTTCCTTGATCTGACCGCAGTCGATCTCGAGGAACCCGCAGGGCTGCACCTGTCCGGTATGGGAAATGAAGCAGAACGAGCTCCCCCCCATGCACCCGCGGGTCATCGAGTGGAAGGGGCTCGCGCCGCTCTGCCGCTCGCGCTTTTCCCCCTTCTTCCGCTGGTGGAAGATCCGGTAGTACTGGGGGGCGCAGGTGGCCTTGAGCTGGATAGGGGAGGTGAATCCCTGCTCGTAGAACCAGCCGAGCGCCTGTTCGTAATCCTCCGCCGAGATCTCCTGGTCGGCCATCTCCCGGCCGCGCCCCGTGGGGACCAGGAGAAAGATGTGGTGGGCGGCCGCCTCCACCCTGATCGCGAGATTGTAGATCTCCTCCATCCGGTCCAGGTTGAGACGGGTGATGGTGGTGTTGATCTGGAATTCCATCCCCGCCCGCTTGAAGGATTCGATCCCCGCCATCGCCCCCTCGAAGGCGCCGGGAACCCCGCGGAAGGCATCGTGGCTGGCGGCGTCGGGGCCGTCGAGACTGATGCTGACCCGCTGCACCCCGGCGTCGATCGTCCTGCGGGCGATCTCGTCGGTGACGAGGGTGCCGTTCGTCGCGAGGACCATGCGGAGACCCTTCTCGGTCCCGTAGGAGGCGATCTCAAAGATGTCTTCGCGGAAGTACGGTTCCCCCCCGGTCAGGATAATCACGGGGGAGCTGAAGGCGGCAATCTCATCGATGAGCTTCAGACAGCGCGCCGTGTCGAGTTCGCCTTCATAGGGGCCGCATTTCGACGACGCGCGGCAGTGGACACACGCAAGGTTGCATCCCCGGGTCACTTCCCAGGCGATCATGCGGAGGGTGGAGGGGAGGATGAGCGATTGTTGAGACGCCATGTGTCTATCCCGTCGAAGCCGTTCAGCGCAGCAGCTCAGCCGCCTCCTGCGCGAAGTAGGTGATGATGATATCCGCCCCGGCCCGCTTGATCGACA
>JAFGSH010000180.1 GCA_016934695.1 Deltaproteobacteria bacterium | reverse complement strand
GGTCGATCCGGTTCCGGGTGAAGAGGAGAACCCCGATGGAGGCGTCGGAGGGGGCCGTTCTCAGGACTTCTTCCACCTTCCCGGCAAGCCACGCGGCCTCGCGATCCTTTGCCCGTTCCCTGTCGTCGTCCGTGAAGAGGGAGAGGGATATAGGGCTCCCGTCTCCCCCGCCGTACGGTTCGGAGGGGCTGAAGGGGACCTCGTCGGCGTCGGGATCGGGGTCTTTCATTACCACCGTTGCGAAGAGGCCGTTGATCCACTCGATCAGTCCTTCCCCGGAACGGAAATTCGTGGTGAGAAGGTGCGTGTCGAGGGGGATCTTCCCCCCGCCGGGGGTGGGGATTCCCTCTTTCGCCTCCATGAAGAGGCTCACCTCAGCGTTTCTGAAGGAATAGATGGACTGCTTGGGGTCTCCCACGATGAAGAGGGTCCGCCCGTCTCCGGGGGACCACCCGGCGCAGAGGCGGCCGACCAGCTCCCACTGGGCCCGGTTGGTATCCTGGAATTCATCCACCAGGAGGTGGCGTATCCGGTGGTCGAGATAGAGCTGGATCTCCGATGGGTCGCTGTCGGTGAGAGCCCGGAGAGCGGCCTCCTCCAGGCCGTCGAAGTCGACGGCGCGACGCTCCCGGCAGGCGGTCTCGTATCGGTCGATGAGGTTCGCCGCGATGACGATGAAGTCCGCGAGGGTGTCCATGTCGGATGCCATATCGCCGGGGGAGGGGAGAAGCTTGATATCGGCGAGCGCGGCGGCGCAGGTCTCTCCCATGCCGGTGATCATCCCGCACCAAGGGGTCTTGCCAAACCCGTTGTAGAAGCCGTTCTTGGGGCCGAAGCGTTTGAGAGGCGTTCCACCGGTCTTTGTCGTGAGGGCATTGGCGATCGTCTGCCACGTGGGAAGTTTCTCCCAGGTTGTTCCCGGTAGTAATGAGGGGAGGAGCAGAGCCAGCTCCGCTTCATTTTCAGAAAGGTTGGCTGTGAATCCCTGCCAATTCGGGTATAGTTCCGTTTCCCTAAAGCAATTTATAATGTTATATAGACGTCCCTCGACGTAGCCGCGGAGCCGCTGTGCAAGGATCTCGGGAAGCTCCGAGATGCCGCCTCCGCCCGTGCTGCGGATGAGAGCAATCAGGTCCCTGAACCGACCCCGGTTCCTTATGATGCCGGTGAATTCCTCGGTGATGCCTGTCCAGTTGTTGTTGTGGTAGAGAAGTCGGTTCTCGAAGGCCCGCCGTCTAGGGTCGGTCGCGGGGTAGGAAAAGAAGCCCCGCAGGGCGTCACGGACGGTCTTGTCGATCAGGATCGTCTGGGCGTTTTCGTCGATGACCTCGAAATCGGGGGCGACCTGTGCCTCGAGAGGGGCGCGCCGCGCGATGTGGCTGCAGAAGCCATGGAATGTCATGATATTGAGGGAGTCGGCGGAGGCGAGGAGGTGCGCCTTGTCCTTGTGCGCCCGGAGGGCCTGTTCGGCGAGGAGGGCCATTTCACCGTCGGGGTCGGACGCGGGCGATCTGCCGTTCAGAAATCCGGTGATCCGTTCGCGCATCTCACCGGCTGCCTTTTCCGTAAAGGTGATGGCCAGGATCTCCGCCGGGTCCCGGACCTCTGCCAGGAGTTTGAGAAAGCGCCGGGTCAGGAGGAGCGTCTTGCCGGACCCCGCGGGGGATTCGACATGGTGCGAGCGCGTCGTGTCGAGGGCGGCGGCCCGCTGGGCGGCGTCATTCGGCTTCTTCATCGACCTCCTCCCTCTCAGCCGCGCGCGGGCTTAGTATCCCCACCCGGCACAGGGTTATGAACGGACACTCCTCACAGGTCTTCTCCCGACCCGTGGGCTCCGAAACGGGGAAAGGCTCGGGGCGAAGGTCACCCGATCCCAGGATTGCCCCCAGTTTCGCGAGTGCCATTCGCCACTCCTCCAGAGAGGTCTCGATCCCCTTGACAGGGGAGATGGCGATATCGCCGGAGGATCTGAGGCGGATATACCCGGCGGAAACGGGTGTTTGTGTATCAGTACTGGGTTCCAGTGCGGTGATATGACCGCCGAGAAGGGCCATGAGATAGATGACAAGCTGGGGCTCCTTCAGGCGCGTGATGATATCCGCACGCGATGGTGCGGCACCCGTCTTGTAGTCCCAGAGGAGAAATCCATCCTGCCCGCTGAAATCCACCCGGTCGATCCGACCCCGCAGGGTGAAGGGGAGGCCGGGAATCGTGAGGGCGTCGAAGGGGGTCTCCTCGGCAACGCATCGCCATCCTTCGATCCAGCGTGTCCTTTCGCGGTCGAGCCACTCGGAGAGGATTCCGCCTCCCTCCGGATCGTCCCTGTCCCCGATCCAACGCCTCCGTTCTACCTCCCAGTGTGGTCTTTCCGCCACAGTCTGGAGTGTTTCGTTCACACAGGACACGAGAAGGGCGCGCGCCTCGTCGCTACCCAGGTCCACACCCCGCTCTTTCAGCCTCTGGGTGAAGAGGGCCAGGGCCCGGTGGATTCGGTTTCCCTTCTCGCGGGGGGAGGCATCGGCCTCGATATCCTCCAGCGGTTCTATCTGCAGAATGCCCTCGATAAAGAAACGGTAGGGACAGGTGACCGCCGTTTGAAGTCTGCTCACCGAGACGGTCGCGGGGATGATGTCTGGGTTGAGAGGAATGTCTGTTGCTGGCTCAGGCGATATTCCCTCATGTATTCCTTCATAGGCAGAGCGGAGCCATCCGGCCCGCAGCCAAGCCGGATCGGGGGTGTTCCAGATATCGACGGATCGCTTCTCCTCGGCGGCTGGCCAGAAGGGGGAGGGCGTGAGGGGTTTGAGGTCTTCCTGCTCCGCCCGGAGGAGGGTGATATCCGACGCGAGGGTCATGAGGTGATCGAAGGAACGCTGTGCGAATTCGTACTGGCTCTGTGCCGTCCCGCCTTGCACCAGCTTTCTCTCCGTCGAATCGAGGAAGGGGAGGGGGCGTGCCGGTTCG
>JAFGSH010000179.1 GCA_016934695.1 Deltaproteobacteria bacterium | reverse complement strand
GGATTCGAACCTCCGAATGCAGGAACCAAAATCCTGTGTCTTACCGCTTGACGACGCCCCATTATATTGAAGATGCGACGAATACAGAACCGATCTGAGCTTCCCGTAGTTTTAGTTCGGCCTTCCGCGCATCATCTTCACTTTCGAAGATACCGAAGACGGTGGGACCGCTCCCCGACATCAAAGATCCCGAGGCCCCATGTTTCATCAACTGTTCCTTGATCTCCGACAGGACAGGATACCGATCCAGAGAGACCTGCTCAAGATCGTTATACAGTTCTTTCGCGACATGGGAAACCGTCGTAAAAGGCGGTATCCTATATTGTATCGGGTCTCCTGTCAATCCCAATCGCAGACTCTCATATACCTCACGGGTAGAGATTTCAAAGCCGGGATTGACGAGAATAAGCCACATGCGGGGGATTCCGTCCACCGCCTCGAGATGTTCACCGATACCGGATGCCAGGGCGGTCCTCCCGAAGATAAAGAAGGGAACATCGGCCCCCAGCTTTGCCCCCATGCGCATCAGTTCCTCGGTGCTGAGGTTCGTTCCCACCATCTCGTTCAGGGTGACGAGGGTGGTTGCCGCGTTCGAACTGCCGCCCCCCAGCCCCGCGGCGACCGGGATCTTCTTGCGTATCGTGATCTCCGCTCCTGTCGTCCCGCCGGCGAGGGCAAGGATGGCCTCGGCGGCCCGGTAGACGATATTGTCTCTGTCCTCGGGAAGCGATGTCCCCGGGCATTTGACCACGACCCCTTCGTCCCCCAGAGAGAACGACATCTCGTCACAGAGGTCGATCCGCTGCATGAGGCTGAGAATGTCGTGGTACCCGTCAGCCCTTTTTCTCAAGACCCGGAGGAAGAGGTTCACCTTCGCCGGGGAGGACCTGACGATCATGCCTTATCCCGCTCTCTCACAAACCTCATCCGGGATTCGGACAGGACACCTTCGAGCAGTTCCTTCTCGCTCGCGTCGAGGTTTCCCTTGGTCTTCTCCTGGATCATTCCCAGCAGATCAATCGTCTGCTTCGCCGCCTGGAGGTCTTTCTTCTTCTCGCCCGACACGGAATCGGGGACCTCTCCCAGGCTGAATATCACCGAGGTATACAGGGAGAGGACGAAATTATGGAAGTTCATCTCGGGAACCTGATATTGTTCTTCCCTTCCCGGCCCGGCCTTTTCTTCCTTCTCGACCTTTGGCTTCTCACCTTCAACCTTCTGCTCGACCTTAGGCTCGGGCGGTGCTTCTTTCTTTTGCGCTTCCTCCTCGCGCATCTTCCCCTCTTCGTCGAACAGCCGCCTGTCCTTGATCACGAATCCTTTTTCACCGTTATTCTCCACCATATCACCCTCCCGAATGGTATGTTTGATCCCGCTGTATCAGGTATATTTTCTATCACAAAGGTCAAAAAAGGTCCACGGATGACCCCTCCCGCAGAGCCTCAATTACGGAATCATTCTCCCCCTCACTGAAACGCAACGCTTCACGGTTCCATTCCCCGTCATCTAATACCGCTGCATCGCCCGTAATTTCTCGACCCTCTTTTCAATCGGCGGATGAGTGCTGAAGAGGTTCATCATAGACCGGCCGCTGAAGGGTTTCACGATAAAGAGATGGGCCGTCGACGGATTGACATCCATGGGAGCCCTCTTCGCCGAAGAGGATAATTTTTCCAGGGCGTTCGCCAGTCCGTACGGTTTCCCCGATATGCGCGCCCCGCCCTCGTCGGCAAGGTATTCGCGCGATCGCGAAATGGCCATCTGTATGATGGTTGCCGCTATCGGCGCCAAGACGGCCATCACGATCAGGCCGACCAGTCCCCCGCCTTCATCGTCGTCGTCCCTCCCAATACCGAAGATCGCCGCCCACCGGGCCATGCCGGCCAGCATCATTATGGCGCCCGCGATGGTCGCGGCGATGGAACTGATGAGAATATCGTGGTTCTTGATGTGGGTCAGTTCATGGGACAGGACCCCTTCCAGTTCATCCCGGTTCAGGAGCCCCACGATCCCCTCGGTGACGGCAACGGCCGCGTGGTGTTCGTTCCGCCCCGTTGCGAAGGCGTTGGGCGTGTTCCCCGGGATGACGTACAACCGCGGCATGGGGAGACCGGCCCGGAGGGCCAGATCCTTGACCATTGAATAGAGTTCGGGCGCATCGGCCTCGGACACTTCCCGGCCCCGGTACATCTTCAGAACGATCTTGTCCGAGAACCAGTAGCTCCCGAAATTGAGCACCATGGCAAAGAGGAAGGCGATGACGATACCGCTCCTTCCACCAAAATATCCGCCAATCAACATCAGGAGACCCGTCAGGGAACCCAGCAGTACCACCGTCTTTACATTGTTCATTTCATTTTTCTCCTGTGCGGGGTCCATCCGGTGTGCAGCACCGATGAACCCCGTTGACATTTCTTTTGCAAGTGAATCTACGAATTGTCCTTTTTCCTGAAGACAACCTCGCCGTTTCCGTCCATATCCGCCACGATATCGTCGCCCTCCGCGATCTCACCCTGCAGGATCTGGGTGGCGAGGGTGTCCTCTATGATCCGCTGCAGCGCCCTCTTGAGGGGACGCGCGCCATAGACGGGACTGTACCCTTCCTCGGATATATACTCCCTGACCTTGTCCGTCAGTTCGAGGTTGATCTTCCGGTCCTGGAGCCTTTTCTGCACCATGCCGATCTGGATACCGATGATACCCCGGATATCCTCGATCGAGAGGGACCTGAAGGTGATGATATCATCGATCCGATTGAGAAACTCGGGCCTGAAGGTCGTCCGCAACACTTCCATCGTCCGTTTCTGCCGTTCCTCCTCGCTCAGCGACAGGTCCTGCATCCACTGGCTGCCGATGTTCGAGGTCATGATGATGATCGTGTTCTTGAAATCGACCGTCCGGCCGTGCCCGTCCGTCAACCTGCCGTCATCCAGTATCTGGAGCAGGATATTGAAGACATCCTGGTGCGCCTTTTCGATCTCGTCGAAGAGGACCACTGCGTAGGGCCGTCTCCTCACCGCCTCGGTCAGGTATCCCCCTTCGTCGTACCCCACATAGCCGGGAGGAGCCCCGATCAGGCGGGAAACGGAATGCCGCTCCATGAACTCGGACATGTCCACCCTGACCATGGCCTGCTCGTTATCGAACATGAATTCGGCAAGGGCCTTGGTCAGTTCGGTCTTTCCCACGCCGGTCGGCCCCATGAAGATGAACGATCCGATCGGCCGGTTGGGATCCTGCAGACCCGAACGGGCGCGCCGCAGGGCGTTGGATATCGTGTGGATGGCGTCATCCTGGCCGACGACCCGCAGTTTGAGCCGCTCTTCCATATGGATCAGCTTCTCAACATCGCTCTCCATCATCCGGGCAACCGGGATGCCGGTCCAGCTCGCCACGACCTCGGCGACATCCTCCTCGTCCACCTCTTCCTTCAGGGTCTTCTTTTCCTTCTGAAGCTCTTCCAGTTTCGTCGTCTTCTCCGCCAGTTCCTTCTCCAGCCTGACCAGCGTATCGTAGCGGATCTCCGCGGCCTTCGCCAGATCGCCTTCCCGCTGGGCATTCTGCTCCGCTATCTTGTATTCCTCAATCTTCTCCTTGATCGACTGGATCTCCTTGATGGCATCCTTTTCGGCGGACCAGTGTTTCTTCATGTCATCCCGGGATTCTCCCAGGGTCTCCAGTTCTTTCTCGATACTTTCGAGCCGCTTCTTCGAGGTCTTGTCATTTTCCTTCTTCAGGGATTCCCGCTCGATCTCAAGCTGCATGATCCGCCGCTCAACGACATCTATCTCGGAGGGGAGGCTGTCCAACTCGATCCTGAGACGGGAGGCCGACTCATCGATGAGGTCGACCGCCTTGTCCGGGAGGAACCGGTCGCTGATATACCGGTTCGACAGGGTGGCGGCGGCGATGATCGCCGAATCCTTGATCCGCACCCCGTGGTGGACCTCATACCGTTCCTTCAGCCCCCTGAGGATGGCGATGGTATCCTCCACCGTCGGTTCCCCCACGACGATCGGCTGGAACCGCCGCTCCAGGGCGGCGTCCTTTTCGATATACTTCCGGTACTCGTTCAGGGTCGTCGCCCCGATACAGTGGAGCTCCCCCCGCGCCAGGGCGGGTTTGAGCATATTCGAGGCGTCCATGGACCCCTCGGCGGCACCGACCCCCACCATGGTATGGAGCTCGTCGATGAAGAGGATGATCTCCCCGTTGGTCTGGGTCACCTCTTTCAGGACGGCCTTCAGGCGGTCCTCGAATTCGCCCCGGTATTTGGCCCCCGCCACCAGCGATCCCAGATCGAGACCAACTACCCGCTTGTTTTTCAGGTTGTCGGGGACATCGCCGTTGATGATCCGCTGGGCCAGTCCTTCGGCGATCGCCGTCTTCCCCACACCGGGCTCACCGATCAGGACCGGGTTGTTCTTCGTCCTGCGCGAGAGGACCTGCATGATCCTCCGGATCTCGTCGTCTCTCCCGATGACCGGATCGAATTTACCTTTAAGAGCCAGCTCGTTGAAGTCGCGGGCGAAACGCTTGAGGGCCTGGTACTTGTCCTCGGGATTGGGATCGGTGATCCGCTGGTTTCCCCGGATATCCACCAGGGCTTTCATGATCGCATCCCTGGTCACATCCCGCCGCTGGAGCGCCTTTCCGGCGGCTCCGCTCTTGTCATCGGCGATCGCAACCAGGACATGCTCCACGCTGACGTACTCGTCTCCCAGCCGTGCCGCCTCGGTCAGGGCCCTGTTCAGCACATCGTTGAGCCGGGGCGTCAGG
>JAFGSH010000178.1 GCA_016934695.1 Deltaproteobacteria bacterium | reverse complement strand
GAGTCGATCGTGAATATGGGGTATGATGAGATGACGCCCATTCAGGAGGCGTCGTACCCGGTGATTTCCGCCGGGAAGGACCTGTGCGCCCTCGCAGAAACCGGTTCCGGGAAAACGGCGGCATGTGCCATTCCCCTCGTTCAGAAGGTCGATCCAACTCTTAATGCCATCCAGGCCCTCGTGATCGTCCCCACCCGCGAATTGTGCCTCCAGTACGTGGACGAGATCCATAAGATAGCGGTTCAGACCGACATCGTCCCCTTCGCGGTGTACGGGGGATTCAGCAAGAGCATTCAAGTGGCAAAACTCAATCACAAGGTGCATATCCTGGTTGCAACGCCGGGGCGGCTGATCGATCTGATGTATGACGGGGTGGTCAACCTGTCCCACGTGAAGTGCGTTATCCTGGACGAAGCCGATGAACTCTTGAAGATAGGCTTTCTGGAGGATGTCGAGTTTATCATGTCCTGCATCCTTCAGGAGCATCAGACGCTCCTCTTCGCCGCCACGATGGATGGCGACATACGAAAACTGGTCAACAAGACCCTCCGCAATCCTCACCATATCTCCCTCATCGACGAAAGACCCTCCCCGGAGAGTATCGAACACTACTTCGAATACCTGCAGGCGAAAGACAAGGAGGCGGAGCTGGTACGGTACCTCGAGGAAGAGGAGATTGTCCAGGCGATCATCTTCTGCAACGCCCGCCACAAGGTGGACTCCCTGTTCAAAAATATGAGGCAACACTTTAAGAATATAGAATATATTCATGCAGGACTGAGCCAGGAGAAGCGGTCTTCCATTTATCGAAACTATCGGAACAACAAGGTGCGTTACCTGATCGCCACCGATGTTGCCGGGAGGGGGCTCGACTTTTCCAACGTCTCGCACGTGATCAATTGGGATTTCCCGGGAGACGGAGAACAGTACACCCACCGCACCGGACGTTCGGGAAGAATGGGAAGGAAGGGAAAGGCGCTTACATTCCTGACGAAGCGAGATCTCCCCGGCTTGCGGTCACTGATTCGAAGACAGAGGATCGTTCCTCTCTGGATAGGAGGGGATCCCTTCCAAGAGGATATCGGCCCCCGGGGAGGCAAACCACCCAGGAGAAGGACCTATCGACCTTCCCGCGGCAGGAGACCCAAAAGACGCAGCTCCGTCTAACATGTCTGCGGATTTCCTTGATCTCATCTTCGCTCCACGCAAGACCGTCGATCCGACGCAACGGCGCCCTTTCCCCGGGGAGGCCTCTCAGGCTCCGGTTTCTCGGGCACGTTCGAATCCATCGCACGCACGGCCTGTCGGGAAAGGGAAATTACCTCTTGATTTTTACCGTTTCTTTCGATATCTCGCGGTACTGTAAAAAAACGGGCAGGAAATCAGGACAGGAGATCGCACCGTGCCGCATCCCTGGCCGTCCGGGTGTTAAAAAATGAAAGGGGCTGAAAGATGAAGGGTAAAAACGATGCTGTCATTGTCAGTGGTGTACGAACGCCGTTCAGTAAATTCGGAGGAACACTGAAGGAAATTCACAGCACGGATCTCGGAACGCTGGTTATTAAAGAATCCTTGATACGTGCGGGGCTGAAGGGCGAGGATCTGGATGAATTGTATTACGGGATGTGCGATCAGGCGGAAGCCGCCCTGTACGACAATGTCAACGGGAGACAGGCCCTCCTGCGCGCGGGGCTGCCGGAAGATCTGGTATCGTTGACGATAGACCGTGCCTGCTGTTCGTCTCTCTGCGCGGTGCACTTGGGTCGCAGGGCGATCCTCCTGGACGAGGCGGACACGTGCATGGCGGTGGGGGCGGAGAATATGAGCAACACCCCGCTTCTGATGAACGGGCATCGCTGGGGGGCGGGGATGGCCCCTCTTCTGGTGCAGGATTATCTCAATCCCATCACCTACCGTGAGTACAGCCCCCTGGGACGGGACGCCGGGGAGATCGCCATTGAGCACGGCATATCGAGGGAGGAGCAGGACAGGTGGGCGCTGGGTTCCCAGCAGAAGTGGGTCGCCGCCGACAAGGCGGGTAGATTCGCGGACGAACTGGTCCCCGTTGAGGTTCCTCAGAGGAGGGGGAATCCCATTGTCTTCGACAGGGATGAATTCCCCAAGCCCAACACAACGCTGGAGGGTCTTGCGAAGCTGAAGACGATATACGGGAGTCCGACCGTCACCGCCGGGAATGCACCGGGTCTGGATGCAGGTGCCGCCGCCGTGATCATCATGAGGAGGGCCAAGGCGGAGGGGATGGGAATCACTCCCCTGGCAACGATCATTTCCGTGGCGAGCGGTGCGAGCGAACCCCGCACCATGGCCGAGCTTCCCGCAAAGGTCATACGGAAGGCACTGGACAGGGCGGGGCTTACCATTGATGATATGAATGTTGTCGAAATCAATGAGGCCTTTGCCGCGGTAACCCTGGTTTCAACCAAGATGCTGGCGGGTGATGACGAGAAGAAATGGCGCGCTCTTCTGGAAAGGACCAACCCGAACGGGGGCGCGATCGCGATCGGCCACCCCGTGGGAGCCAGCGGGGCTCGCATCCTGATGACGATGATGTACGAGCTGAGACGACGGGGCGGAGGCTACGGCGTCTGCGGCATCTGCGGAGGTCTGGCACAGGGCGATTGCGTCATCATCAGAGTGGATTAGTTGGTTCCCAGGTTGCTGAGGGTTTTTGACGGGGTGCGGGAGGATGAGGGGAGGGGGACGACATCGGGTCGGCGACTCCTCCCCATCGGTGCCCGAGAAGACGAAAGGCGCCACTACCCTCATACGAGCCTTCAAAGAGATGGTGCAAGTTCTTGTTATTGCTTTCTTCTTTTATCAATTAATTTCTGAAGTTTTTTCAAGTCTCTCTCACGTTTGATGATCGGGGTGTTGTCTTCGACATAGGGGGTGAGATTTCCCTCGAACATCGTCTTTTTGGGGTTGGTATAGATAACGCCAAGTGGAAATTTCGTCGGATCGATCGCCTTCTCGAATGCCCGGCTCCTGTCCGTGGGATCATACGAGTCTTCGAGGTAGTAAGTGTGATCCTTGAACCATTTGTACGTATTGATTTTGTTGAACGATACGCAGGGCTGGAATATGTCGACCAGGGCGTAACCCCGGTGGGCGAGGGCCTTCTTGATGATCTCTTTCGTCATGTCGATGTCGCCGATAAAGGCACGCGCCACGAATGACGCGTCGAGGGCTACGGCGACGGCGATCGGGTTGAACGGTTCGAGGATCACACCGGCGACCTGTACCGGGGTCACGAATCCCCGCTGGCTCGTCGGCGCCGCCTGCCCCTTCGTCAGGCCGTATACCATGTTGTTATGGACGATATTGGTGATATCCGGATTTCTGCGGATTGTGGAGAGAAAATGATTTCCGCCCTCGCCGTACATGTCGCCGTCGCCGCTTTCGGCGATAACGATGAGCCGGGGGTTCACGGCCTTGATGGCGACTGCGGCGGGAAGCGCCCTCCCGTGCAGGCCGTTGAAGACATTGCATTTCATATAGTGAGGTATCTTTGCCGCCTGCCCGATCCCCGAGACCATGACCAGTCGTTCGGGATCGATTTCCATCTCCGTCAGGGCGCCTTTCAACGCGTTCAGAATGCCGAAATTCCCGCAGCCGGGGCACCAGGCGATATCGATATCGCCCATCTCATAATCGTGTCTTTCCATGAGGCTCTCCTTATCTACAGGACCTCGCGCAGCCTGCCTTCAAGTTCCTCCACCGAAAAGGGGAGGCCGCTGTAGGTGGTGATCTTCGTTTCGATATCGACACCGGCGTGTATCTTCAGTATCCGTGAAAACTGCGATGTCGCATTTCCTTCGACGATCACCAGCCGCTTTGCCTGTTTCAGAATCTGAGACGTATCGGGATGGAGCGGGTAGACCTGGCTGAAGTGAAGGAGGGAGAGGTCTCTCCGCCCGATGCGTCTGACGGCCTCCTCTGCGATCGCCCGGAGAGAGCCCCAGCAGACGATCACTGTCTCGCCCGGGGTCTCTCCCAAAGAGGCGGGTAAAATCGCTTCCTGGGCCAACAGGGGCCGTTTCCCGAGGCGTTTATCCACCATCCGGACCCTGGTGTCGTGATCCTCCGTTATATGTCCCTCCTCGTCATGCTCGTCACTGTCGACGACCACCAGCCCCTTTCCGTTTCCCGGGATTCCGCGGGGAGAAATCCCGCTGTCGGTCAGGGCGTATCGCCTGTATCCCTCTTCCGTGGAGACGATATGACGCTCGATCCCGATGGCCGATGCGTCGATCATCGGTATATTATAATAGGAATCAATAAGATACTGATCGGTCAGGATAAAAACCGGCACCTGGTACCGATCCGCCAGGTTGAAGGCCCTGGCCGTCAGGTCGAACGCCTCCTCGATCGTTCCGGGAGTGAAGATGACGCGCGGGAATTCACCGTGTCCCGCGTAGAGGGCCATATCCAGATCGCCCTGTTCGGTCCTGGTCGGAAGGCCCGTTGCCGGCCCCGGCCTCTGGGCCAGGTGAATGACCATGGGTGATTCCATGGCACCTGCCAGACTCAGGCCCTCGGTCATGAGGGCAAATCCTCCCCCCGATGTTGTGACCATCCCCCGTGCCCCCGCATACCACGCGCCGATCGCCATGTTTATGGCGGCTATCTCGTCCTCGGCCTGTTCCACGATAATGTCGAATTCTTTCGATTGCTGGGCGAGAAAGGTCAGAACGGATGTTGAAGGGGTCATGGGGTATGAAGAGATGAAGTTACAGCCGCCGGCGATCGCCCCCATTCCCACGGCCTCTCCGCCGTTGATGATGATTTCGTCGGCGATTTCTGGGTCTTTCTCGATACTGATCGAGACGATCTTTGATGCTATCAGCTCGGCGCCGATCTCGTACCCGCGTTTGACCGCCCGGATATTGTGGGTCATTACCGTCTTTTCACCATCGGAGAATCGTTCCTTCAGATCGTCGATGATGCTTTCCTTGTCGATGCCGAAGAATGCCGCAATCACGCCGGTTGCTATGATATTGGCGTATATGGACCCGCCGATCTCGGAGGCGATGGTCGAAAGGGGGATATCGATGATCGCAATATCCTCCCCTTCGCCGGGGTCCAAGAGCGTTTCTCTCTCCCCCAGAATGATCGTTTCCGGTGTGATCCTGCGCCTGACATGTTTCAGCGCCTCACGGTTCAGGGGGAAGAGGATGTCGATCCTCTCCAGGCAGGCCTGCACCTTTCGCGATGAGACCCTCATCTGTGTCGAGTTGCTCCCTCCGCGGACCCGCGACATGTACTCCTTGGTGGAGAAGAGGTTATACCCCGCATGCTTGAATGCGTGTGTCAGAAGCTGCTCCACCGTCTGGATGCCTTGCCCGGCGGCGCCGCAGAGGACAACCGAGATGTCATCCTTTTTTGCCGGATATTTTTTCATCGAAGCACCTCACTGGCGGCATCTCCATTCGCGAATGCCCTGCCAATTAATGATAATCTTGCGGATATGTTGAAAAAATACCAGTTCGAAAAGGCACAGCATGGGTAATACTGCAATGACCGCTCCGCGAGAGAAGATTCACAAACTGAAACTGAGTTTTAGCATACCGAAGTGAGATTATCCAGATCGATCAGGTTGTCGTATAAGCGGAAAACCGGCGGATTGTTCGCAGAACGTCCGGCACAGGGCATCCAGCACCAGCATGTTTTAGGGGAGAGGACGGACCTTAAAAGTGCAGGATAAGGTCGCCGGAACACCGTCCGCCGTCGATCATCAGACACTTTTTCACCGGAGGGTCGATGTCATACGATACCCCCAGGCTGTCAAGCCAGCACTCGACCCGGTAGATGACGCCGCATTCATAATCGTTGATGACGCCCATGCTCTCCATCCCCTTATACGCAAAGCATTCTCCGGGCTTGAATTCCCACCGCAGGACATTTTCCCGGGGGAAACTCATGGAGGCATTCATGAAATCCGGTATGAAGAATTCCGACACACTGGTGAGGAAATCCTTAAACGTTTCAAGGGTATCGAGACGTTTTCCCTCCACGCCTAGGAATTTCTTTACCCTGTTGACCTCTATTTCCGCCAGTGCCTTTATCGCCGCCTTGTTGATCCTGTTCGTCTTTTCAACCCCCAATTCCTGCAGGCACTCGTAAAACCACAGCCCGTCGTGCGTCATCCAGCACTTGTTCAGTAAGGTAATGAGTTGTTCCTTTTCGGATGCCGTCATCTTGAACCCCCTCATCGAATGAAGATGCCAGTACGGCAGGAAGAATGTTTCTGATTGCTATTCTGTACCACGCGAAAGTCCTTTGGAGCGTGAAGGTCGAGATCGCCGGCCGTCGAGAGGTCGTGATCAGCGTGGAGCACGTGATAGATGGCGGAATGAGATGTCATTCTAACAGCACTGCCCCTGAAAAGGCAAGGGAGAAAACGGGCTCTCTCCGCATATGGAAAGAAAACCGAGTGATTACGGAAGCCCCGCCCCGGGGATATCAACCTGGATGGTCTCGATCCGCCCGACCGCATCGTTCTCGTACATGCTTGACGTCAGCACGAAGAGGGTCATGCGGTCGGGGCCGCCGAGCATGCAGGCGAAGGGGGTGTGTTCCAGTTGAAACCGGTGGGTGATCTCTCCGCCTTCCCGGACGCGGATCAATGCACGGGTATTAGGGGAGGCGACCCAGACGGCCCCCTCGGCGTCGAGGCAGATACCGTCGGGGGTGACACGGTTGATGATTTCAGAGCGCCGGGTCCTGAGGCCCAGATCGTCGAAGACCGCCCACGCGCGTCGATGGGAGAGAGAACCGTCGGATTCGATGTCGAAGGCTGTCAGGCGCGCGGCCAGCGTCTCGCCGACGATCAGCGTCTTCCCGTCGGGGGTGATGACGCTCCCGT
>JAFGSH010000177.1 GCA_016934695.1 Deltaproteobacteria bacterium | reverse complement strand
GGGTAGGAGAGGGAGTGGACGGCGGTGACCCCGGCGTTGGCCAGTCCCAGACCGGCGTACAGGCTGCCGAGAAGCATCTGTCCCCGCGCCTCCAGGTCGGCGCCGTTGTGGACACAGGTCCGCAGGCTGGATGCGATGAGGTCGATCGCCTCCAGGGAGATCAGTTCGCTCATGGGGCTCGCCGCGATCGAGGTGTACGATTCGATGGCGTGGCAGAGGGCGTCAACTCCCGTAGTCGCCGTCACCGGCGCCGGGACGGTCAGGGTCAGTTCCGGATCGAGGAGGGCTACGCTCGGATAGAGGTAGGGACTGTTCATCCCCTCCTTCTTTCTCAGATCTTTGCGGATGAAGACGGAGGTGAAGGTCACCTCGCTCCCCGTTCCTGCGGTCGTGGGGACCATGATGGTGGGCAGACCCGGTCCGGGGATGTTATTCAGCCCCAGATAGTCCTTTGCCTTCCCCTTGTTGGCGGTGATGACCGCCACGGCCTTCGCCACGTCCATGGCACTCCCGCCGCCGATCCCGACAACGAGGTCGCACTTCTTGGACGCAGCCGCCCGCGCCCCTTCATCGGCCAGTTCCAAGGGAGGCTCCCCCTCCACCTTATCGAAGACGGCAGCTCCTATGCCGGCCTTCTTGAGGGAGGCGGTTACCTGCTCCTTCAATCCCGCAGCCGAGAGGGTCTTGTCGAGGACAACCAGCGGTTTCGTCCCCCCCAGTTCCTTGATTTGCTCGGCCAGTTGTTCCACGGCCCCGTTTCCAAAGACGATCTTTCCCGCACCGGTAAAAGAAAATGTCTTGATCATGGCACATCCTTCCGTATGGTGTATTCTTATCCAGAAAAACCCATTCGACCACTTGGTCGAATGGGTTTCCTTATATCACGCTCTTTTTCTGTTTCCTATTACAAATTATCGTTTATGACCGTGAGAAGCAGATGACCCGCTGGGATATGATATCCGCCATGAGCCGCATCTCATGTTCTCCAAAATCACAGACCGTTACGATATCGCTGTAGCCCTCTGCGTCCGGAAGGAGCTCGGGAAGCATGTTCCGGCCGCCGATCAGACGATCACGATTGAAGGTGACCTGCGCACTTTCAGGAAAGATGGCGAGGTAAAAGATACTCATCTCAACGAGATCCTGGAAGAAGTGGGAGCCGAAGGAGAGTTCCGGCATCAGGTTGCCGTGGGAGTAGGCGATCTCACCCAGTGCCGTAATGTGATTGATCTCCGCGAAGTTAACGGGAACACCCATTGATGGCGTGGTCGATCCCCACCTCCCCGGACCGAGCAACATGGTGGGGAGGGCCTTTTTATCGGTGATCTGCCGGTTCAATCTCCCGACCAGCCGCGCGATGTCATATTTCTTCTGGAGCGGAAGCTCACTGTACCCCGGCGGGTCGATATAGATAACACGTCGTATGGATTGCGAAATATTACCGCCGAAGAAGTTGCCCTCCGAGGAGAAGAATATCTTGTCCTGTTTGATATTGGTGGGAAGCTCGACGATTTTCTCCTCACCGATAGTCTGCAGGGGCCTACATTGGAGGAGGTTGATCTCGAAAGTGCTGTCCTTGGTGAAGTTGACGGTGAACTCGATGTCCACCGGATAGTTATAGACGATCTCCAGCTTTTTGAGCATCGCCCTCATTACTTCGGCAAACGGGGTCTGGGAGAGGAAATCATCGAAGGTGATGAGCCACGCTTCCTGCCCCTTGATTCCGCGTTCCCTCATCTCTCTGTCCAGTTCGTGATCCCTGACGGCGATTCGATCCAGGTGAAGATCCAGGTTTTCCCCCGTCAGTTCGCGAAGTTCGACAGTCTCCAGGGTATTCGATTCGATATCGAGGAGATCGACTCCGCGTTGGGAAAATTTGCGGGAATCCTCCATCCCCGCATAGGGCTTCAAGAGAGGAAGATCCAGGGCCGCGATTCGCGGATAATCCCCCTCGACGCGGTTGACCGCCCGCGTTCCCAGGCCGAAGACCAGCCGCAGCAGCCCGGCCTTTGTATCCATCTCCTTTTTCCAGACGAATGTGTTGTACGAGAGACCCACCCCGGCAACATCAGGGAAGAAATAATTTCCGTAGCGGTTTCCTGAGACCCGTTGCACCAGGAGCGCCATCTGTTCGTTCGCGTACTGTAGCCCCTTTTCACGCCGGTAGGTGAGCGCATTTTCGTTCATTGTGCTGGCATACACCTTCTTGACGGCCTCTTCGAACTGGGCGAGTCGTTCTTCGGGGGTACCCTGGTTCACGCAGAAAAAGCTTTCGTACTTGCCGGCAAAAGCGGTCCCGAAGGCGTCTTCGAGGAGACTGCTCGAGCGGACGATAAAAGGTGACTGTCCGAAATATTCAATGATCTGGAGAAACTGTTCGCGGATCTCATCCGGGAGGGTCCCCTCCCGTATCTTGTCTCCCAGTTCCCGGGCCGCCTCGAAGTATGTCTCCCCCGCCTGCTGTTGTTCCATGAGGGGTTTCCACCAGCCGTTCTGCACCAGGTAGGTATAGAAAACGTCCGAGCCGATGTAGAAAGAATCGTGGGGCTCCAGCTGCGCCTCCCAGTTGAAGGACTGATCCCGGAGCAGGATCTTCCGGGCGAGGAGCATTCCCGTCGTCTTCCCGCCGACGAACCCCGTGCCGATGAGGCGGTTCTTGATGCTCAGCATATCCTCGAGCGAAAAGTTATCCTTCACGAGGATCGACATCCGGGGGTCGCGGGTGATCATGATGCTGCACAGCTTGTCCACCATCTTCTGCCGCCTCTCCGCCTCCCACGGTTTCTCCAGGAGCTCTTCGGCCTGGAGAAAGAGGAGGTCCCAGTAATCGAGGTTCCGCTTGGCCCGCTCCCTGGCGTTTCTGGTCATTATATGGGAGATCTCCACGGCCTCCGTGCTGTCGGTGACGGGGACAAAGCGGTTCCCCTCACGGATGTGGGGCATGAACATGGTGGTGGAATACCGTTTCCATACCTTGAGAGGATGAACATACAGAGTGCCATCGTCGTTATAAAGATCCAGGAAGAGTTGCGTCGTTTCTCTGATGCGCGCTGTCGTCTGGAACGAATGCCGGTCCCGGAGGATCGCGAAGTAGGCGATGGTGTCCAGCTCAAAGAGGTAGGGGCACGAGCTCATGAAAAAGTTGGCAATCATCAGGTCACTGGCCCACACCGCCAGGAGATCCGAGAGACAATCGAAGACGTAGAATGCCTCCACCCCCTCGCGTGTGATGATGTTGTACACCTCCGTGAAGAAGGATTCGAATCCACTTCCGGTGTCCAGGGTCCGGACCCGGATTTCGGGGTGTTCCTCAAGAATCGGTGCCCGATCGGAGAAACGCATATAGATGACTTTCCGTTTTTCCTCGATCGCCTGCTTGACGAAGAGTCGAGCGCAGGTTTCATAATCCTTTATGTCGTCGACACGCCAGACGACATTGTCCCCAAGACGCAGATAATCGATGATCTCGTCGAGACCTTCAAATCCGGTGCTGATCCGTTCCAGTGACTCCATGCTCCAAACCTTTCTTAGTGCTGTTATGCGATCCTCCTCGCGGGAGGGGTGTTATGTCGAATAGATCTCCTGTAGGGACCTGATTCCAAAGGTGCCCTGTTTCAACGCCCTGATCCCTCCGATGACGGCCACGGCGCCGGAGACGGTGGTCACCACGGGGATACCGTGGGAGATCGCGGTACTTCTGATCACCACTTCATCGCGCCGGGGCTTCGGTCCGCTCGGCGTATTGATGAGGAGCCCTACATCTTTGTTCTTGATGTAATCGAGGAGATTCGGCCTCCCCTCGCCGATCCGGGACAGCCGCGTCACGGGGATGCCGTGATCTCCAAGGAACTGAGCCGTGCCGGGGGTCGACAGGATTTCGAAGCCCATATCGTAAAACCCCTTTCCCACGGCGGCGATCTCCTCTTTGTCGTAATCCTTGACGCTGATGAAGACCTTCCCCCCCAGGGGAAGGCTCTGCCGGGCGGCGATCTGGCTCTTGGCGAAGGCCACTCCCAGGTCGGTGTCGATCCCCATCACCTCGCCGGTCGATTTCATCTCGGGACCGAGCAGGATATCCCCTCCGAGAAACCGGTTGAAGGGGAGAACCGATTCCTTGACCGCAATGTACCCGGGCTCCGGGTCCGCGGTGAT
>JAFGSH010000176.1 GCA_016934695.1 Deltaproteobacteria bacterium | reverse complement strand
TCGGGGAATTTTCGCTGACCGACAGGCGGTTCTCCCGGATCGACCGGTTCATGGCGGATACCCTCTTCGACGAGAACTTCGGGGGACGGTGGGGGAACTGCCATATTGCCCTCGGGGCTTCGTATTCGGATACGTACGATGGGAATCCCGCCGAACTGACAAAGGCCATGAAGAAGAATCTTGGATTCAACGACTCGGCCCTGCACTGGGACCTGGTGAATACCGAACGGAAGACAGTACGGGCTCGTCTGTCTGACGGGAAAGTCGTCACCATCTATGAGAACGGTGTCTTTTGCCGTTAGGGAAGGTGCCTGCGATGGCAAAACAGGTCAGCGCCGCGAGGAAAACAGCCAAGCGCGTGAAGGTTTCGCGGATACCGCGCGAAGAGAAGCAGATGCTGCACGAGGTGTTTGAAAGCTCGCCCATACCGACCTTCGTTATCAACAGGGACCATCGGGTGATCTATTGGAACAGGGCACTGGAGGCGATGAGCGGCATCACGGCCCGGGAGGTCATCGGCTCGCGGGATCACTGGAAGGCCTTCTACCTCGAACCCCGTCCCACCATAGCCGATCTGATCGTGGATGGACGGCATAACGAGATTCTGCGCTGGTATCACGGCAAATACAATCGGTCGAAGCTGGTCGAGGACGCCTATGAGGTGACCGATTTTTTCACAATACTCGAAGGGAGCGGGAGGTGGCTCCGCTTTACAGCGTCCGCCTTGAAGGATGCCCAGGGGAGTGTTACCGGTGCGGTAGAGACCCTTGAGGACATAACGGACCGGAAGCTTGCCGAAGAGGCGCTCAGAGAGAGCGAGGCACGGTACCGGACCCTGAGTGTCACCGATTCCCTCACCGAACTGTACAACTCGCGCCACTTCTACGATCAACTGCAGCTGGAGATCGAACGGGCCGAGCGATACGGGCACCCCCTCTCCCTCCTCCTCCTGGATATCGACAATTTCAAACAGTTCAACGATACGTATGGGCACCTTGAGGGCGACGAGGTCCTGATCCGGCTGGGAGATGTCATCCGGAGGTGCCTGCGCAAGACGGACTCCGCGTACCGCTTCGGGGGGGAGGAATTCACCGTAATCCTGCCGGAGACGGCCGGCGGTGCGGCAACCGTGCTGGCGGAGCGGATACGGGAAGACTTCGCGGACGAAGATTTTCACCCCGTGGACAGCCCGGAGACCGTGCATGAAACGGTGAGCATCGGGGTGGCTCAGTATCGGCCTCGCGAAGGATTGCGGCCCTTTATCCGACGGGCGGATTTCAATATGTACGGGGCCAAGGAAGAGGGGAAAAACAGGGTCTGCTACCACCCCGCATAGAACAGCAAGTGCGCCACCGTACAGGAAATCCTTCACAAGACATCCTTCACGCAGTATCACCCTGCCTTCCGGCGGCGGCGCCCGAACACCGATTACAGGAACACGGCATGTCCATAATTCTGAACATCCCGGCCATTGTGAAGATCCTTGTTGTCTTCGCCGGCATCCTCGCGGCCATCAGGAAAGAGGTATCGCTGGGGAACGCCTTTATCCTCGGGGCGATCCTCATCGGTCTGCTCTTCGGGATGGCACCGGGTGCGATGATCCGCTCGGCCGTCGGCTCGGTTCTGATGCCGAAGACCCTCTCGCTCGCCGTGGTCGTGACCCTCATCCTCGTCCTCAGCAGCAGCATGGAGATGGGGGGGAATATGGAGCGACTCGTCAGGAATTTCCGCGGCCTCGTGGTGCACCCCCGGCTGAACCTCGCCCTCTTTCCGGCCCTGATCGGCCTCCTCCCGATGCCCGGGGGCGCGGTCTTTTCCGCGCCCATGGTTAAGGAACTGGGGAACCAGAGCGGCCTGAGACCCGATCAGCTCAGCTTCATCAACTACTGGTACCGGCATATCTGGGAGTACTGGTGGCCGCTCTATCCCGGGGTGCTCCTCGCGGTGACGCTGGCGGAGATCAACCTCTGGACCGTCGTGATGATCATGTGGCCGCTTACCGTGGTGGCCGTTTCCCTCGGTTCTCTTTCCATCGGGGGGGGCGAGATGAAAAACGCGGCGGGAAGGCGGGACGCGGGACGCCCGGCGGGGCCCTTTCTGCGGGAGCTGTTTCCCATCCTTCTGGTGATCTGTGTGGGTCTCGGCCTGGGGATGCTCCTCTCGGCGATATCCCCGGGGCTCGATATCGCCAAGGAGATCGGGCTGATCGTCGCGCTTGTCCTGTCCATCGCCTCTGTCTGGGCCCGCGACAGAATGACGGCCGACGCGATCAGGAGGATTCTCGTTTCTCCGCACATCCTGAAGATGTTCTATATGGTGATCGCGATCCTGATCTTCAAGGGCATGCTCGAGGACAGCCGGGCTGTGGCGGCCATCAGCGCGGAGTTTGAAGCCCTGTCCGTTCCCCTCGTCCTGATCGTGGTCGTACTCCCCTTTATCGTGGGGGGTATTACGGGAATCACCATCGCCTTCGTGGGGAGCACCTTTCCCATCATCATCCCGCTCATCCATTCCATGGGGGAAGGGGCCTTCATGCCGGCCTATGTCGCCCT
>JAFGSH010000175.1 GCA_016934695.1 Deltaproteobacteria bacterium | reverse complement strand
TTCTTCGCGTACCGTTCATCGATGGGGAGGGCGTCTCCCAGGCTCAGGAGCTGGATCAGTTCCAGGTCCCGCAGGTTGTTGGCGTTGGAAGCCGTGAGGTGTTTGACCAGCGTGCGCGGCTCGGCCGCGCCGGTCCCCACGAAGATATTCATCCCCGGCCGTACCCTGCTCAGGATCTCCTCAGGCGAGACGATCTTGTCTTTCCACTGAGACGGAATCGTATAGGACATGGCACTCCTTGCGTATAAAACCGATCGTTGTCCGTTTTTTTAATACCACGGAGATCACTGAAACGCCACTGTTGTTTCGGGGGCCCGGGACTCGGTGCCCCTGTCTCTCACATGCCGTTCCATACATGCCGGTTTTCAGGTGCATCTCCGTTTCAACCCAGTACTTCACGAATCTTGACGGCTAGATCTCTGAGCGAAAAGGGTTTTTGGATGAAATTTATTCCTTCATCCACTATCCCCTGGTGGGCGATCACATCGGCCGTATACCCGGACATAAACAGGCATTTCATCGTCGATCGAATCGCCTGAAGCCGGTCGGTCAAATCCCGGCCGTTCATCTCCGGCATCACCACATCGGTAATAGCCAGATGAATTTCGGTGCTGTCTTCTTCGGCTATACGGATTGCTTCATTCGGTGTGCCCGCCGGTATCACGGTGTAGCCCAGCTGCTGCAGCATCATCATGCCCATTTCCAGGACGGTCGGATCATCCTCGACGATGAGGATGGTTTCCCCGCGGCTTCGGGGGATCTCCTCGATGCGTCTTGCCCCTGCCGCCGCCTCTTCGCCGGTATGGAGCGGAATGTAGATTCTAAAGGTGGTTCCTTTCCCCAATTCGCTGTACACGTTGATAACACCGTTGTTCTGCTTGACGATGCCGTATACGGTGGCCAACCCCATACCGGTCCCCTGTCCCGCGCCCTTGGTTGTAAAAAACGGTTCAAAGATATGGTTCAGGGTCTCTTTGCCCATGCCGCAGCCATCGTCACTGACGGCAAGGAGCACGTACTCTCCCGGGGCGAACCTGGGATGGAACTCGCAGTAAGCCTCGTCGAAAGAGACGGTGTCTGTTTCAATAGTGACCCTCCCGAAATCGACGATGGCATCCCGTGCGTTGACGCATAGATTGACCAGAATCTGATCGAGTTGAGAGGGGTCCATCCTGACCGTGCAGGCTCCCGGCCCCGGCAGCCAGGCCAGTTCGATATTTTCCCCGATGAGCCGGCGTATCATCTTCAGTATGGCCTCAACCGTTTCGTTGAGATCGAATACAACCGGCTCGATGGTCTGTTTGCGGGCAAAGGCCAGCAGCTGGCGGGTGAGGTTGACGGAGCGCTGGGCCACGTCGAGAATCTTGTACAGATTCTTGCGAAATGGATTCGAGGAGTCCATGGTGCTCATCGTAAGCTCGGTATACCCCATGATCGCCCCCAGCATGTTGTTGAAATCGTGGGCGACGCCTCCGGCGAGGATGCCGACCGCTTCGAGCTGCTGCGACTGATGCAGCTGTCTCTGCAGCCTCTCCCTGGCCTCTTCCGCCTGCTTGCGCCCGGTGATATCGAAGAAGCTTACCAGTATCGTGTTCCCTACCACGTTCGCGCCGATGATCATGGCCAATACGGTGCGGTCTTTACACGTTACAAGGTATTCTCCGTGTCCCATCGAGGAGTCATCGGCCGTTACCCTGCCGAGACTCCTCTCCCATATTGATTGAACCCGCCTCCTGTATGCAGGGTCGGGGTAGATCGTCTTCCACCAGTGATCGAGATCCGGTATATCTTCCAGTGTGTATCCAAGAATCCGGCTCAGGCGGTCGTTGATCGCTATCACTTTCCCGTCCAGGGTTAGATTGACGAGCGGGATGGGGGCGTTCATGAAGAGCGTCCGGAAGCGCGCTTCACTCTGGTGCATCTGTTGCCGGGCTTCTTTGAGTGTCTGGATATTCATATCCAATCCAATGACGCGCGACGGCATCCCGCTCCCGTCCCACTCAACGGCTTTTCCCTTGGAAAACACCCAGCACCAGGCGCCGTCCGCCCGGCGCAGACGGTACTCGGCCTCCAGTTCTCCCGCGCCGCCGCCGGAAAGGTAGTCCTTGAATAACCGATCAGCCTCCGCTACGTCCTTGGGGTGTATGTAATTTCTTATCTCCGCCAGGGGGGCCTGCTCGTCTCTGGGCGCATAGCCGAGCATGGCGTGCCATTGTTCGCTTACATAGACCGTCTGCGTCGCCGGTCGATAGTCCCAGGCACCCGCCTGGGTCACCTCCATGGCCAGTTGCAGGAGCTCGGACTGGTCGAGAAAGTCTTGTTGGGCCGCCTTCAGGCTGTCGACTTTTTCCTTCAGGCTGCGTCTGAGAAAGTAACTGATAACCGCCAGGCCGGTGAGCAGCAGGACCATAAGTATGCCGATCACTTGAAAGAGGCGGCGGGTCTCCGGGGACAGCCAGCTGCTTACGTCCAGGGGTATCCATCGCTTGCGGACGGCATCGATCTCGTTTTCCGGGATCGCGTCGAGGGCCTTCTGGATCGCACTGTACAGCAGAGGACACTTCCGGCTCACACCGATGCTCCATGCGAAGGAGTAGCTTGTGTCCCCGGCCACACGCAGATTGGAGATCCCCTCTTTTTCGATGCAGTGGGCGGCCACGGCGAGATTCTCCACAAAGGCATCCACCTGGCCGAACGATACGCTGCGCAATCCCCTGGCGACGTTCGACACGGTCACTACCTCGAACCGGTCACGGGCCATATTCCGCACATATGCCTCGGTTGCGTACCCTGAGACGACGGCGACACGGGCCCCGGCAAGGTCGTCCAGAGTCAGGTGACCCCGGGGAGTATTGTCCGTAATAATAACGACGGGGACCGTGGCGTAGGGAGTTGTGAAAAAGGCGTAGCGTTCCCGTTCGGGGGTGGCCACGATGGTCGGCGCGACGGCGCATGCCCCGCTCTCCAGTGCGGACAGATGCTCGTTCCAGTCATCGGAGGGTTTTTTGATGAAGGCGATGCCGAGCCGCTTCTCGACCTCGGCGATGATATCCGCGCCCATCCCGGCAAAGGTTCCCGAAGCCGAGGAAAACTCGATGGGCGGGAATTCCACATTGAAAAGGAGTGTGAGTTTTTCAGGATTCAGGTCAAGCCAGACTCGTTCCTCGACCGTAAGCTTCACGACGGGAATCTCCTCGGCGTGCGTAAACGGAGCGGAGACCGAAGATACGGCGACAACCAGCAAAAGGATGACCAGGGGGTTCAGCGCTGCCCGTAACAGGTTCCTCCCGCCGGATCGCGGGTTGCGTGCGGGGGAACATCCGGAGGGGCGGGCGGTCGTGCCGGTTCCCATGAAGATATTCAGCCTCGGCTGTATCTGACCCGAGACGCCCTCTGATGAGGCCCTCGTGTCTTCCCGCTGGGGTGAAACCGTATAGGGCATGACCCCCTCCTGCTGAAAGGAATCAACGGGTTCCCGGACGGCAACACCCTGTTAATACCACGTAGCTTGTCGAAATGCTACTGTTGTTTCAAGAAATCGTTCAGATATTCAGGGCTCCTGCTTGGATCTCTTCCTTGAGCCGCCGTACAGGTCGTACCCGAAGAGGCGGCATTCGATATTGCTGTTGTAGAAAGGGGTCCGTGTCTTCGCCTTCAGCCCCACCTGCTTGGCCAGGTCCCTGTTTCCCGTGAAGATATACCCGCGGTACCCGGCGCACCTCTGCTTGAAGTAGTCCCCGATCCTCCGGTAGGTATCCTCCAGCTCCCGAATCTCTCCCATCCGCTCTCCGTACTCGGGGTTCAGGATGACCGCGCCCGTCCCCTCCGGAACCGTGGTTTCGGCAAAGTCGCAGACATCGAACTCGATGAGGTGGCTCACCCCGGCTGCCGCCGCGTTGCTCCGGGCCGCCTCGACCGCCCGCCGGTCTCTGTCCGTGGCGATGATCCGTCCGGGGAGCGGTTTTTTTCTTTTCTCCGCCAGCCCCTTCATTTTTCTCCAGAGGGGCCTGCTGAAGCCCTCTATGTGCATGAACCCGTAGTTGCTGCGCATGGACCCCGGGTCTCTCCCGGCGGCGATGAGGGCCGCCTCTATGGCGAGAGTCCCGCTCCCGCACATGGGGTTGACGAAGTTCTCTTCGCTCTTCCATCGGGAGGCAAGGACCACGGCCGCCGCGAGGGTCTCCTGCATCGGGGCGGCCAGGGGAATCTTCCGGTATCCCCGTCGTGAGAGCGGCTCGCCGGAGGTGTCCAGATAGATGCTGCACCGGTCGGCGCTCCAGTAGATGAATATGACCGACCGGTCTCTCTGCGGACCCGAGTCGGGGCGGGAGCCGAGTTTCGCATAAAACCGGTCGACGATGGCGTCCTTCGCCCTGAGGTTGGCGAATCGGGTGTCCTTTACCGAGGGGGTATCGACGGCTGAGGTCACGCAGAGGTACCCGTTTCGGGGGATGTAGTCCTCCCACGGGATCTGGGCCGTCTTTTTGTAGAGTTCGTCGGGGGTTCTCGCGGTGAATCTCCGGAGGAGATAGAGGACATGCTGGCCGGTGCGCACCGAGAGGTTGATTCTCATGGCGTCTTCGAGGGTGCCGCTTGTCTCGATCCCCGCGGGACGCTCGGATCGCACGGGCAGTCCCAGGGCTGCGATCTCTTCTCTCAGAAAGGGGGGGATCCCCTTCGAACAGGTGACGAGGATGGTACTGTTGTGTGTGAAGATGGACATGGAGCGCCTTTTCGAAAAACCGACAGGGGAGGGATTTTCAGTTGTGGTCTTGCTGAGATCTCATGCCCCGCTGCGTGCGGCGGGCCTGTCTATTCGATATCGGCAAACTTGTATCCGAACCCCCGGACGGTGAGAATGTACTGCGGGTGTGTCTTTCTCTCCTCTATCTGCGCCCTGAGCCGCTTGATGTGGACATCGACGGTCCTCGGTTCCACGAAGGTCTCCTCTCCCCATACCCAGTCCAGAAGTTGGTCCCTTGTATAGACCCTTCCCGGGTTCAGGGCAAGGAATTTCAGGAGCCTGAACTCGGTGGGACTCAGGTCGATCTGCCTGTCTTTGACCGCCACCAGGTGAGAAACATAGTTTATATGGAGATCCTTGTAATCGAAGGTGCTTTCTGCATCGGTCTCTTGACGCATTGCCGCTCTCCGGAGAAGGGAGCGCACGCGGGCCGTCAGTTCCTTCACGCTGAAGGGTTTCGTCACGTAGTCGTCCGCCCCCACCTCGAGCCCCAGGACCCTGTCCACCTCCGCCCCCTTTGCCGTGAGCATGATGATGGGGAGGGAGGCCTGTTTCGGATCGCTACGTATCCGTTTGCAGACCTCTATTCCCTGGATGCCGGGGAGCATCAGGTCGAGGATCAGCAGGTGCGGATTGTGGGCCCTGATCTGCCTCAGGGCCGTCTCGCCGTCGTAAGCCTTGAGAATATCGAACCCGTCCTTCTCGAGGTTGTAGGCGATCAACTCCACCAGATCTTTTTCATCGTCTACGACTAGGATTTTCTCAGACATACGCGTTCACTCTTCATGCGGTGATATCTTCGATAAAAACGGGGAAGGACAGGGAAACCGTCGTTCCTCTCCCCACCCGGCTCTCGATCGTCATCCTGCCGTTGTGGGCCGCCATCAGGTGCCTGACGATCGACAGGCCCAGGCCGGTTCCCCCCAGCTCCCGGGATCGGGTCTTGTCAACCCGGTAGAAGCGCTCACCCAGGCGGGGGATCTCCTCTCTCGGGATGCCGATCCCTGTATCGCTGACCCTGACGGAGATCGTGCCGTCTTTTCCGTCGATCCCTTCTATCAAGATTGTTCCCGCCTCGGGTGTGAATTTGACGGCGTTATCGAGGACGTTCAGGACGATCTGGTGCAGACGGTCCCGATCGCCCCGGATCGATGGGAGGTCGCTCGGCATGTCGTTTTCTATGCGGATATCCTTTTTTAATGCCTCCGGTTCAATGACGGACAGAACATCCTCGATGATGTCGTCGAGAGAAACGGATTCGAAGGAAAAACGCATCTCTCCCAGCTCGGCGTCGGAGATGACCAGCAGGTCATCCACCAGGCGATTGAGCCGTTCGGCATGGCTCTGGATGGTTTTGAGGAAGCCCTTCGCCGTCTCCTTCTCGTCGATGGCCCCCTCCCGGAGCGTCTCAATGAAGCCGAGGATGGCAGTCAGGGGCGTCTTGATCTCGTGGGTTACGTTCGCCACGAAGTCGGCGCGGATCTGTTCCAACCGTTTGAGGCGGGTCACATCGCGCAGGACGATCATCGTCTTCTCTTCCCCCGGGGGGAGTCCCTGGACGGGTGAGATGATGACATCCAGGACCCTCGGTCCCTGTTCGATCTCCCGGGAGAGAGCAATACTGCTCTCTTTGAACCGGTCGAGGGCCTGTTGGAGGGAGATGTTCCTGAACGCCTCGAGGGGGGTCTTGCCGATCATTCCTTCGAGGTCGAGATCGAAAATCTTGCAGGCGGCGTCGTTCGTTGCCTCTATCCTTCCTTCGGTATCGAGCACCAGGATACCGTCTTCCATGCTGGAAAAGACCGCCTCCAGCTTTCCCTTCTCCTCATCGGCAAACTGGATCTTCTCCTTCAGCTCCGCTACCAGGTAATTGATGTTCCGGGCCAGTCGCCCCGTCTCGTCTCCCGAAGCGATCATCAGGCTTCCCGTCTCCTCTCCGTTCCGCAGGCGTTTGGTGAACTGCTCCATCTCCTGGATGGGGGATACCAGCCGGGACGTAAAGATAAAGGCGATCAGAAACGACAGGGCTCCGACGATGAGGAATGACTGCAGGACCAGGATGTTGATATCCCGTGCGGATTGCCTGACCTCGACAAGAGGCCGTGCCAGCCGTATGTATCCCCGTATATCGGGGCCCTCTCTGACGGGGAGCGCGAGGTATAAGGTGTCGATTCCGAGGGTCGTGCTGAACCGCACCGATCTGCCCTGGCCCCTGACGCGCGCCTCCTGGATCTCCGGGCGGTTCAGGTGGTTGTCCATGTTGGAGGCCTCTTCCCTCGAATCGGCGAGGGCGACTCCCCCCGCATCGATCCATGTGATCCGGGTATCGGAGAGAGTGGATAATCTCTCTATGGTGTCCTTGACCTCGGATTCCGAGAAGCCCAGAGAGATTATCCGGGCGTAGGAGGTGAGCTCTCCTTCGATCCGCTCCATGAGCCTGACCTTGATCTGCCTGGTCGCGTATACACCCACGGCCACCATCACCACCAGGGTTATGATGATATACGTTCCGAAGATCTTGTAAAATAAGTTATTTTTCATGGATTCACCGGCCGATCAGAGCCCCTCGCCGGGGCTTCGGTGTCGTACGTTCTTCCCCGTAACCATGTAGATCACCATCTTGGCGATGCTTTCCGCGTGGTCGGAGATCCTCTCCAGGTTTTTCGATATCTGGGTGATCAGGAGGGCCCGATGAATGGTCCTGGGGTCCTCGATCATGAAGGTGAGCAGTTCCCTGAATATCTGTTCGTTGAGGTTATCCACCACCTCGTCCTTTTCTCTCACCGCGTGGGCCCGGTCGCAATCCTCGTTGACCAGAGAGTCGAGGCTTTCCCTCACCATCTCACGCGTGATGTCTGCCATCCGCGGGAGATCGACGTAGGGCTTGACGGGGGGCACCTCATTCAGATCCACGGCCCGTTTGGCGATGTTGACAGCGAGATCCCCGATCCGCTCCAGATGGCCGTTGACCTTGATCGTGGTGGTGATGAACCGCAGGTCCTTCGCGGCGGGCTGCCTGAGGGCGAGGAGGCGGATGCAGGCCCCTTCGATCTTCTCGTCGAGGGCGTTGATCTGGTCGTCGTCGGCGATGACGGCGCGTGCCAGGTCCGAGTCCCTCTCCAGAAGCGAGCGCACGGCGCGGTGTATCGCCTGTTCGACGAGAGCCCCTTCGTAGAGGAGATCTTTCTTGATGTCATGCAGTTCTTTCTCGTATTGTACGCTGGTGTGTGTCTTCTCTTCCATCCTCTCCTCCTGTATCCTTCCTCAGCCGAATCTCCCGGTGATGTAATCTTCTGTCTGTTTGACCGCCGGCGTCGTGAAGAGTTTCTCCGTGGGACTGTATTCGATGAGTTTCCCGAGATAAAAGAACCCCGTATAGTCGGAGATCCGTGCGGCCTGCTGCATGTTGTGAGTCACGATGATGATCGTGTACATCTTTTTCAACTCTTCGGCCAGTTCTTCGATCTTCGCCGTCGAGATGGGATCCAGCGCCGAGGT
>JAFGSH010000174.1 GCA_016934695.1 Deltaproteobacteria bacterium | reverse complement strand
GCACTCGCCGAAGCTGAGCGAGGAGACCGTGACGCAGGCCAACGCCGCCGTCTCGAGGGCATGCACCATCCTGACCAAGGACTTCATCGAGGCGGAGGGAAAGACCGCGTTCGTCAACAAGGACAAGTGCATGGCCTGCGGCCTCTGCGAGGCGAACTGTCCCTTCGGTGCCGTGGAAGTAGATATGAAAGAGGGATGCGCGGTCGTCAACGCCGTTCTCTGCAAGGGATGCGGTGTGTGCACGGCATCCTGCCGGATGAACGCGATCGATCTCAATGGTTTCAACAACGAGGAAATCCTGGCGCAGATAAGCGCTCTGTAAAAGGTGGAGTACAATACATATGACTGAAAAAGCGAACGAGAACTGGGAGCCGAAGATCGTTGCCTTTGTGTGCAACTGGTGTACCTACGCGGGAGCTGATCTGGCCGGTATCAGCCGGTTGCAGTATCCCCCCAATGTCAGGCTGATACGACTGCCCTGCTCGGGGCGGGTAAATCCCTTTTATGTGATCAAGGCCCTGCAGGAAGGGGTGGACGGTGTTCTCGTCTCCGGGTGTCATCCGGGGGAGTGCCACTATATCAGCGGGAATCTGTCGGCCAGGCGTAAATTTGCCATGCTGAAGAGTTTCCTCTCATACGTGGGGATGGAGCCGGATCGGACGATCTTTACCTGGGTCTCCGCGTCGGAAGGGGAAAAGTTCTCAAAGGTCATCAAGGGTGTGACCGAGAAGGTGCGGGCGCTGGGGCCGGCGAAAAAGCTGGTGAAGAAACTGTAAACCGTCAAATAACAGGAACGAGGAATCGACAACTGTGGAAAATGTAGAAAAACAAGTGCGGGAACACGCAAAGAAGCTACTTGCCGAGGGCGCGGTGGATATCGTGGTGGGGTATGAAAAGGGTACGCTTCCTTTCCAGACGGCACCCTGCTTCATAACTGATCCCGAAGACACAGAGCGGCTTGTCTGGAACCGGTTCTGCTCCGTGAACCTGGCGAAATATGTCCATGATATTATCTTTGCCCACAAGGAATCGCAGAAGAGGGCGAAGCCGGAGGATCGGACGAAGAAGAAGGTCGGCGTCGTCGCCCGGGGATGTACCACGCGGTCTCTGGTCATCCACCTCCAGGAAAAGCAGTATGACCGCGATCAGGTCGTTATTATCGGGGTCCCCTGTGCAGGATTCATCGCCAACAAGAAGCTTGCGGCCGCTGTGGGTGGCAAGGAGATTACGGCCTGCTCCGTTTCCGGAAATACCGTCTCCGTACAGACGAAAGACGGCAGCAAGGATCTCCCCATCGGCGAGGTGCTGGCCGACAACTGTCTGACCTGTCGGTTCAACAATCCCGTCATATCGGACGAGATGATCGGCGATGCGGCCCCGGCGATGCCCGGTGCGGAGAAGGAGTACGAGGCGGTTGAGGCCTTTGAGGGTCGCCCGACCGATGAACGCTGGGCCTACTTCACGAAGGAGATGGGCAAGTGCATTCGGTGTTACGCCTGTCGGAATACCTGCCCCTCCTGTTACTGCAAGGTCTGTTTTGTCGAGCAGAACCAGCCCCGGTGGGTGGGGGTCGGCATCGATGAAACCGATACGCAGGTCTTCCAGTTCATGCGGATGTTCCACATGGTGGGGCGTTGTGTCGATTGCGGTTCGTGCCTGGAGGTCTGTCCCATGGGAGTAGATCTGCGGACGTTCCTCAAGAAGCTGGACAAGGACGATTTGCAGCTGTTCGATCACCGCGCAGGGGAGTCGATGGAGAGCATCCCCTCCCTGAGCGCTTTTGCCGAGAACGACAAAGAAGAATTTATCTTTGAACCATAGAAAGCGGAGATGAGATGAGTACCTTTCTAAAAGAAGTGAATGACAGGATGGGTGGCGTTCCGATACAGAACTGCTTCCACTGCAGAAAGTGCACGGCCGGGTGCCCGCTCGCCTTCACCATGGAGCACAACCCCAACGCCGTCATCAAGATGGTACAGATGGGGATGAAAGACAAGGTGCTGGGGAGTTCCACCATATGGCTGTGCGCCTCCTGTGAAACCTGCGTCACCCGGTGCCCCAACGAGGTCGATATCGCCCGGATGATGGATACCCTCAGGGAAATGGCGATTGAAGAGGGTGTGGCGGTCGGTGAGAAAAACGTCCTCAAGTTCCACGAGGCGTTCCTTTCCAGTATCAAAATGGGGGGGAGGATCAATGAACCCATGATGCTTGTCCATTACAAGCTGAAGACGGGGGATTATTTCTCCGATATGGGACTGGGACTCAGCATGTTCATGAAGGGGAAGATCAAACCCATCTCTCCCCGGACAAAGGATATGGGGTCGGTACGGAAAATATTCAAATCAACGGGTAAGTAACGGAAATACCCGGTGTTGAAGGAGGCTGTAGTTGAAAGTTTCATACTATCCAGGATGTTCGCTCCACGCCACGGGGAAGGAATATGACCAATCGGTAAAGGCCGTCAGCGATGCCTTGGGGATCGAACTGCAGGAGGTCGATGACTGGTCCTGCTGCGGTGCCTCGTCGGCCCATATGACCAATTTCAAGCTGTCTGTCGCCCTTTCGGCGCGCAATATCATCGCCGCTCAGAAGGACAAACTGGACGTGATGATCCCCTGCGCTGCCTGTTTCAATCGTTTCAAGAGCGCCCAGCACCACCTGGAGGCGGACAGTGCCCTGAAGAGCGAGATAGAAGAGATCGTCGGCGGCACGTACGACGGAAGCGTATCCCTGCGCAACCCGATCGATATCATCTACAACGATATCGGACTGGATAAATTGGGAGAGGCGGTCACCAAGAGGCTCGAGGGCCTGAAACCGGTCTCCTATTACGGGTGTCTCCTCTTGCGCCCCCCCGAGGTTTGCCAGTTCGACGATTACGAGAATCCCTATATGCTGGATGGGATCATGGGTGCGTTGGGGGCCGATGTTCGAAACTGGTCCTGCAAGACTGATTGCTGCGGGGGGAGTCTGACCCTCAGCAAGACCGATATCGTCGTCCGCCTCGTGGATAAGATGATGCAGATGGCCTCGGAGGCGGGGGCGAACTGTATCGTGACGGCCTGTCCGGTCTGCTTCGCCAACCTGGATACGCGGGCCAGCGAACAGGCGAGGGTCCCGGCGTTCTACTTTACCGAGATCATCGCTCTTGCCCTGGGTCTGAAAGGTCCCGAATCGTGGTTCAAGATGCATAACGTTGATCCGAAGCCCCTTCTGTCGTCGCTGGGATTACTGTAGGGTCTTTACATTTTGGTACAATAAACGAGGCAACTAAGGGAAGACATGGAAAAGAGAGTAATAAAAAAAGACGCCTTGGCCGGAATAATCAAGAAGATGGCGGAAAGTATGGTGGTATATGCCCCCGTCAGGGATGAGGACAACATCCTCTTCAAGGTCCTTGAGAAGGGGATGGAGCCGCTCCTGGATTTCGACAATACGAAAAACGCCCCGAAGAACTTCTTCTTCCCCCAGACCGAAGTGATGATGCGATACATGGATGCGGAGCGGGGAAAGGAATTCTCCACAGGGGAGGGAGCGGCCCCGGAGGCGGTGCTCTTCGGCGTCCGGCCCTGCGATGCCAGGAGTTTTGTCCTTCTCGACAATATCTTTAATGATCCGAAATACAGGGATCCCTACTATGTCGACCGCCGGGAGAAGACGACGATCATCTCCCTTGCCTGTGTCCGGCCGCCCTACACCACCTGTTTCTGTACCTCCGTCGATGGACACCCCTTTTCTTCAGAAGGGGCCGATGTCAGCCTCATCGATATGGGTGACAGCTACCTTGCCGAATTCGTGACCGCGAAGGGCGAAGAGCTCCTGAAAAAGATGGGTGATCTCCCGGCTGCGGATGAGGCCCTTGATGCCAAGAAGCAGGAACTGTCGGCAGCCGCCGAACAGGAGGTCAATGGGTCGGTGCCGGCGCGTGCGATCAAACCGTGGATGGACGAGAACTTTGAACACCCCTTCTGGGATACGATCCATCAGAGCTGCCTCGCCTGCGGGACCTGTACGTACCTGTGCCCCACCTGTCACTGCTTTGATATTACCGACGAGGTGAAGAAGGGAGACGGCAGGAGGATCCGCTCATGGGATTCCTGTATGTCATGGCTCTTTACGATGGAGACATCGGGGCATAACCCCCGTCCGTCCCAGAAACAACGATGGCGGCAGCGGGCGATGCATAAATTCAAGTACTTCGTGGACAACTTTGATGCCGTTGCCTGTGTCGGTTGCGGCCGCTGTGTGATGTACTGTCCGGTGAATATCGATATACGAAAGATCGTAACAGACATTTCTAAACTATAGTTTGTGGAGATACCGATGCAGAACCCATACATACCGATACCCGTAGTTGTTGACAAGATTATCACGGAGGTAACGACGAAGGACATCAAGACCTTTCGTTTC
>JAFGSH010000173.1 GCA_016934695.1 Deltaproteobacteria bacterium | reverse complement strand
CGGGGGTGCTCGTCCACCTTGAACTCGATGGGGGGCTTCTTCTTTCCCTGGGGCACGGTCACGGGGATGATTTCCTCGTCGAAATACCCGGCGTCCATGGCCTTTTTGGCAAGCACCTGGCTCCGGAGGGCGAACTTGTCCGAATCCTCGCGGGGGATGTTGTACATGACCTGCAGGTTCTCCGCCGTCAGCCCCATCCCGATGCACTCCTCGGGGACGGGAGAGAGCTGGGTTTCCATCGGCATCGGGGGAATGAGCCGGTACGGGACCTGGCTCATGGAGAACTTGGCCGGGATCTGGCTGTATCCCTCCATCCCGCCGGCGATGACGATGTCGGCATGGTTGCACAGGATCTTCCAGGCCGCATGGTTGATACAGTCAATACCGGAACCGCACTGCATCTCGATGTAGCTGGCGGATGTGTCATAGGGGAGCCCCGCATAGAGGAGCGCCCACCGGGCCGGGTTCATGGCGCGGGAGCAGTGTGCCGCCGATCCCAGGAATACGCAATCGACGCGGGCCTTCTCGTGGATCTTCGTCTTTTCGATCAACCCCTTGACGCCGATGCCGGCCAGCTCTTCGGCCGTGATGTCCCGCAGGGTCCCACCCATTCGTCCGAAAGCGGTACGCATAGCTTCAACAAATACGACTTCTCTTTCACTCATTTCTTCTGTATCCTCCTGTCTCAATAATGATAGTTTTTCTCCTCACTTACATGAAATATGTTCGAGCCGATCGGCCGTCATGTCCGCACCGGAGAAGAGAACCCAAGACCTGTCGTACTCCTGGTATCAGGGAAACCGCTCCCCTTGTCAGGGCACAACACCACAGAGAAAAGGGATTACAACGCACCCCTTCGCGGTTGTTTGGTGGTTATCACCCTCATCCCCCATTACCTAGCCGATCAACTTTACACAAAGCCTTTTAATTGTCCAGAAAAAATTTCCCGGAATGTGAAGACACACAATAGCCCGGGCCGTACGTGCGCATGACGCCCTTAAGCTATTGCTGTTGTTAAGTGTTTAAGCGTTTTTGGAATGTTGAGGGTTCCAGCGGTGAACCAAAGGGTTTGTGGCAAGTGATGAAATCGGATATATCACCGCAGTGAGTGACATACTCTGCGGATAATTTTCAGGAGCGGGAATGTGTGTAGCGATCGTATCTTCAGAAAGGAACTCCTGTCGAAGGTGATGGCACCCCGGGATGCCGTCCGGCTGATCAGGGATGGGATGACTCTGGCGTGCAGCGGATTTACCTCATGCGGATACCCGAAGGCCGTCCCCCTCGCCCTGGCGGAGCGGATCAGGGGGGGTGATCCTATGAGAGTCAACCTGATCACCGGCGCCTCGGTGGGAGAAGAGCTGGATGAGGAACTGGCGGCGGTGGGAGGGATCGCCCGGCGTTATCCCTACCAGACGGGTGAGGTGATCAACAGGGCGATCAACCACGGCGACGTTATGTATCATGACATTCACCTGAGCAGGGTGGCCGAGCAGGTCCGGTGCGGTTTTCTTGGACACCTGGATATCGCCATCATTGAGGCGACTGCCATCATGGAAGACGGCAGTATTGTGCCTACAACCTCGGTGGGTGCCTCACCAACCTTTGTTGAAGAGTCTGACGGTGTCATTGTGGAGGTGAACACGGCCCAGCCAATGGAACTGGCCGGGATGCACGATATCTATATGCCGGAAAACCCTCCCCGTCGTGTCCCCATACCGATCACCGATCCGTCGCAGCGGATAGGGCGTCCCTCCATCCCCTGTGATCCCAAGAAGATTGTCGCAATCTGCCAGACCGATATGCTTGACAAGACGAGGTCCCTGGCAGCCGTGGATGCTATATCACAGGGAATTGCCCGTCACCTTATCGATTTTATCAATAGCTGCGTCAGGGGGAAACTCTACGATGACCTGCCGCCCCTGCAGTCGGGGGTGGGGAGTATCGCCAATGCCGTTATGGGGGGGATACTCGGGAGCGATTGGACCGGCATCTCGCTGTGGGCCGAGGTCATTCAGGACGCGATCTTTGATCTGATCGATGCGGGGAAGCTCTCCTGCGCCTCGGGGACATCGCTGACGCCGTCCCCCGAAGGACTGATGCGCTTCTACCGGAACATAGACACCTATCGCGGCAAGATCATTCTCCGGCCGCAGGAGATCAGCAACAGCGCCGAGGTGGTCAACCGGCTGGGTGTGATGGCGATGAATACGGCGATCGAAGTCGATATATACGGGAATGTCAACTCCACCCACACCTTCGGGAACCATGTCGTCAACGGTATAGGGGGTTCAGGTGACTTTTCACGGAACGCCTTTCTCTCCGTCTTCATGACCCCCTCGACGGCCCAGGGTGGTGCCATATCACGGATCGTTCCCTGTGTAACCCATGTGGACCATACCGAGCATGAGGTCCACGTGATCGTGACCGAACAGGGGGTGGCCGATCTCCGGGGCCTCGATCCCCGTGAACGCCCGGAGGTGATTATCGAAAACTGCGCGCACCCCGATTACCGGGATCTCCTACGGGATTACTACAGACGAGCCGTGGAGAGTACCGGAGGACACACCCCACTGCTGCTTGATGAGGCATTCTCATGGCATACACATTACCGGGGAAAAGGGACAATGCTCCCCTGAGGCGGGTGTTGGAAAGAAGATCGCGGCGCGCTGAGGTAAGGCGATGTAGTGTTCTTTTAGGGCCGATACAACGAAAAAAACGCCGGAGGCGGTTTGCGACCGCTTCCGGCGTTTCCATTAAGGAACAGTCGATTCTTATGCCAGCTTCTTGGCCATATTTGCCAGTGTCTCTTCCGCCTCTTTCACGATGGTCTGGACCAGGTCTTCGACCTTCGGCATG
>JAFGSH010000172.1 GCA_016934695.1 Deltaproteobacteria bacterium | reverse complement strand
CCACGGTTGCCTTCGTGACGGGGCACGAGGACCCCACAAAGAGCGAGAGCAGAATTGACTGGAAGGGCATTTCTACCATCGGGACCCTCGTCTTTCTCATGGGGGTGAGGAATCTCCCCCGGATCACGGATGCCTTGATGAGAGCGGGGAGAGACCCCGCCACGCCGGTCGCCCTGATCAGGTGGGGTACGACCCCGGACCAGGAGACCCTCACAGGGACCCTCGGCGACATCGCCGCCCGGGCCGAGGAACATGGGTTTGCTCCTCCCGCGATCTGTGTCGTGGGAGAGGTTGTCGGTCTCAGAGATCATCTTGCCTGGTTTGAGAAGCGGCCCCTCTTCGGAAAGGGGATCGTCATTACGAGACCGGAGAGACAGGCGGAGGAATTTGCGGCCCTGCTCCGCGAGAAGGGCGCCCGGGTCATCTCCTTTCCGACGATCGAGATCGCCCCTCCGGAAGACTTCGGCGACCTGGATCGTGCCATCGAACATATCGAACAGTACCACTGGATCATCTTTACCAGTGCGAATGGCGTCCGGTCCTTTTTCGATCGATTTGCCACGATAAGAGGTGACATACGTGATCTAAAAGGTATCCGGGTCTGCACCATCGGCCCGGCCACGCGGGCCTGCGTTGAAGGGTACCATATCCCCGTGGACCTCGTCCCCGATGAGTACCTCTCCGAAGGGGTCGTTGCGGCGTTCGGGGGTCTGGACATGAAAGACAAAAAAGTTCTCCTGCCCCGCGCCGAAATCGCCGGAGACGTTATCCCCGCCGGACTCTCGGCGATGGGATCCCGGGTGGACGTGGCCGTCGCCTACCGGACGGTATCCCCCGGGGGAGACGGCAGCGAGGTCCGGGAAATGATGGCAAACGGAACGGTGGATGTCCTGACCTTTACCAGTCCCTCCACCGTGCATAACTTTATCGATATCGCCGGCGGCCGCGAGGCGATCCCCGATCGTGTCAAAATCGCCTGTATCGGACCCGTCACCGAGCGGGCCTGCGAGGAGGCCGGTATCCGCGTCGATATCATGCAGGGTCCCTATTCGATCCCCGGCCTGGTGGAGGCGATCGAGAGGGAACTGAGGCAGGCGCAGGAAACGGAAAAATGATCGGAATCTCGAAACTATACTGCGGGGCGGTAGAACCCTCCGATGTCCTCCGGTACGGGGCACAGTCGGACCGGCTCCCCTCGCACCTCCTCCAGTTCTCACGGGACAAGCGTCCGGTGGTGGTGTGGAATGCCACGAGGCGGTGCAATCTGAAGTGCGTCCACTGCTACTCGAGTTCACAGAACAGGCACTACAGCGACGAGCTGAGCACCGAGGAAGGGAAGGCATTGCTGGCGGATCTCGCCTCCTTCGGCTCCCCGGTTATCCTCTTCTCCGGGGGGGAACCCCTGATGAGAAAGGATCTGCCCGACCTTATCGGCTTTGCCGTCGACAAAGGAATGCGGGCGGTCATCTCGACGAACGGGACTCTCATCACCGAGAAGACGGCAGCCACCTTTGCCGGATTCGGCCTTTCCTACGTCGGGATCAGCCTGGACGGGATCGGGGAGATCCACGACCGGTTCCGGGGGGTGCAGGGGGCCTTCGAGGCCGCCCTCCGGGGGATCAGGAACTGCCAGGATGCGGGAATCAAGGTGGGGGTCCGGTTCACGATCACGGCGGAGAACAGCGATGAGATCCCCGCGGTTTTCGATTTTATCGAACGGCAACAGATCCCCCGGGTCTGCTTTTACCACCTTGTCTATTCGGGGCGGGGTTCGGCCCTGATCGAAAAGGACCTGCCACACGATCGGACACGGGAGGTGGTGGACCTGATCATGGATCGGACACGCGCCCTCTTCGACCGGGGAATACCGACGGAGGTTCTCACCGTGGACAACCACGCCGACGGCCCCTATCTCTACCTGCGCCTCCTCAGGGAGGATCCGGCGCGGGCGGCGGAGGTCCTGAAACTCCTCGAGATGAACGAGGGGAACAACTCGGGACGCGGGATCGGGTGTGTCAGCTGGGACGGCGAGGTGCACGCGGATCAGTTCTGGCGGGAGATCTCCTTCGGCAATGTGAAGAACCGTCCCTTCAGCGAGATCTGGACGGATACCTCCAACGAGCTGATGGCGCGGCTCAAAGATAAGAAACAATATGTGACAGGGCGGTGTGCCGGGTGTCGGTGGCTCGATGTGTGCGGAGGAAACTTCCGCGCCCGTGCCGAGGCGGCGACGGGGGACATCTGGGCTCCCGATCCGGCCTGTTATCTGACCGATGATGAAATACGAGGTGCTGTATGAACTTTCCCGATTACCGCCCGAGGCGGTTGAGAAAAAACGAAAATCTCCGGAGGATGATCCGGGAGACAACCGTGTCCGTCGACGATTTGGTCTTCCCCCTCTTTGTGACCTACGGGAGCGGGGTCAAAAACCCCATCCCCTCCATGCCGGGGAATTATCAACTGTCCGTTGACGCCCTCATAGAGGAGACGAAGAAGGTGAGGGATCTGGGTATCCCTGCGATCCTCCTCTTCGGGATCCCCGAGACGAAGGACGCGGAGGGCTCCGGTGCATGGATCGAAAATGGGGTTATCCAGCAGGCGGTCCGTCGGGTCAAGAAGGAGATACCGGATATCCTGGTGATTACCGATGTCTGCCTCTGCGAGTACACGAGCCACGGCCACTGTGGGGTCCTCGACGGCGAGACGGTGGATAACGACGCCACGCTGGAACTCCTGGCGCGGACTGCCCTTTCTCACGCGCAAGCCGGATCGGACATGGTGGCCCCGTCGGCGATGATGGACGGGCAGGTCCTGGCGATCCGCGATGCCCTCGATGAGGACGGCTTCGGTGACATTCCCGTCATGGCCTATGCCGCCAAGTACGCCTCCTCATTTTACGGTCCCTTCCGGGAGGCCGCGGAAGGTGCCCCACAGTTCGGCGACCGGACGTCGTATCAGATGGATCCCCCCAACGCACGGGAGGCGCTCAGAGAGATCGCCCTCGATGTGGACGAGGGGGCCGATATCATCATGGTAAAACCGGCACTCCCCTACCTCGATATCATCCGGATG
>JAFGSH010000171.1 GCA_016934695.1 Deltaproteobacteria bacterium | reverse complement strand
TATCCCGCACGCCTTCAATATCCGCTTTGTCGTCACCTTGTCCATCGTGTAGGTGATGGCCCACGAGGGTGACCCGGTAAAGGGGATCCCCAGAAGATCGAGAAGGGCAGCGGCGTGGCCGGAAAAGAGCGGATCTTCGTCGACGGTCTCGCAGAGGTTGAAGATCAAATCCACTGGTTCTCCCCGAAGTGTTGCAAGAAACGCACCTACATCCTTGGAGAAGGGGATACGCCTCGATGAGTGACCGAGACTGCGGAGTGCATCCTCGATCGCGGCCACTTGGGTCATGACATCAGAGGATGCCTCGAAAAAGGAGTAGAGGCCTGATGGGGGGACGTTGTGCACCAGTCCTATCAGATGCTTCTTCATGGCTTACTGTGAACCTTCCCGTCGCCGTTCAAGCGGCCCAGAGCCGACTTCATGATTGCCTCGATCAGCGCGGTGTAAGTCATTCCCCTCTTTGAGGCGATGATACAGAGATCGGAATTTTCAGGATGGAGCCCGGCGATGGGGTTTACCTCCATGAAGTTCGGAATACCGGCGGCATCGGCTCGCAGGTCCACGCGCCCCGAATCCCTGCCCCCCAGCCCTCGCCATGCCGCAAGGGCCGTCTCTTCCGCCTTACGGGCCATCTCGTCACCCACCAGGCGGTATTCGACCCGTTCCTTGAAACGCTCTTTGTTCTCGTAGGAGTAGACCTCCGGCTCTGCATTTTCTCTGAGCAGCACCTCAACGGCGCCGATCGACACGGCGTCCTTTCCGGTTCCGAGTATCCCCACGGTGAATTCACGGCCGGGGAGAAAGGCCTCCACCAGGACGGCCTGCCGGAACTCCCGTAGGAGCTTCGTGCAGATGCGTTCAAGAGAGCGCCTGTCGGTGATCTTCGATGCGGCGTCGATGCCCTTTCCAGTCCCTTCTGCGACGGGTTTCGCGAAGAGGGGGAAGGGGAGGTCCACGGAGGCAATATCCGCATCCGATTCAACGAGACAGAAGGCGGGGGTGGGTATCCCCAGATCCCGGAGCACCCGCTTCACCATCCCCTTATGCAGGGTCAGTGAGAGGATCAGGGGATCGGAAAAGGTGTAGGGGATATCGTACGCGTCGAGGATGGCGGGGACCTGCGCCTCCCGCCCGTACCCGCGAAGCCCCTCGGCGATATTGAAGACCAGATCCCAGCGCTCCCCGGCGCAGAGGCGCTGTACCAGGGCTTTCACGTTGCCGATGCGCACGGGCTCATGCCCCAGTTCTTCGAGGCTCGTCTCTAGCGCGTGGATGGTATCCTCCCGGTCAAACTCCGCCGTCTCCTCGGCGCCGTACCCGGCACGGAGATAATCATCCCGCAGGTCGTAGGTCATACCGACTCTCATTGTACCCGAAAACTCCCCTTCAAAATCTGATCTAGTGAATCTGTGCCGCTTCTCCGTCGAAATACCGGTAGAGGTTGCCGGCGTAGTTTCTCAGGACGACGTCGTCGCCGTCGCGCCCCATCACATACTCGGGCATCAGGGGAACCTTTCCCCCTCCGCCGGGGCAGTCGATGACGTACGTGGGGATTGCGAATCCGCTCGTGTAGCCACGCAGCCCCCTGATAATCTCCAGCCCCTTTTCAACCGGTGTGCGGAAATGCCCCGATCCGATGATCGGATCGCACTGATAGAGATAGTAGGGCCGGACGCGCGTCTTGACCAGGCCGTGGAACAGCTGGCGCATGGTGTCGACGTCGTCGTTGATCCCGGCGAGCAGAACCGTCTGGCTCTGCAGGGGGATCCCGGCGTTCGCGAGATTTTCGCAGGCCCTCCTCACCTCCTCGGTCAACTCAGCGGGATGGGTAAAATGGATACTGATCCAGAGGGGGTGGAACCGTCCCAGCATCCTGCAGAGAGCGGGGGTGATCCGTTGCGGCAGGACCACCGGCGCCTTGGTACCGATCCTCACCACCTCGACGTGGGGAATCCGGTGCAGCCGGGAAAGGAGCCATTCCAGGGTATCGTCCGGAAGGGTCAGGGGATCGCCCCCCGACAGCAGCACATCACGGATCGAATCATTCGATTCGATATACTCGATTGCCTTATTCCATCGCTCTCGCGAGAGGTTTTGATCCTTCGGACCTCCCACGATCCGCGACCGGGTGCAGTACCTACAGTAAGTCGAACAGGTATCGGTCAGGAGAAAGAGCACCCTGTCCGGATACCGGTGGACCAGACCGGGAACGGGGGTATCGTGCTCTTCGCCCAGGGGATCTTCATTTTCCCCCCGGCTCCTGATCCTCTCCGCGGCAGTGGGAATCACCGTCCGCCGCAGCGGCTGGGATGAATCGTAGGGATCAAGAAGACTTGCGTAATGGGGTGTAATCGCGACGGGGAAGGCGGAACCGTATCCGCTGAGGGCGCTCCGCTCTTCATCGCTGAGATCGAACATCCTCTCCAGCTCGCCAAGGCTGGTAATCCTGTGGCGAAGCTGCCAGTGCCAATCATTCCACTCGGTGTCACTCACATCCTTAAAAAACTTCCTCCGGAATTCTAAGGCCCCGGAGTTCGCTGAAGACCCCGAATCGCCTGCATCGTTCGGGATTCTCACCAAGCCTCTTTTTTTCTTTTCCGCCCTCCGAGCGTCTGTGCACACCGTTTCAAGGGCCACAGACGCGGGCCTACCGTCGGGAGGCTCACCATCCTCAAAACAAATTTCCTGTTTTTCCATCCTTATTTTCCTCCTCGTCTTGGAACCATGAATCTTGTTCCTGTCTGATATCCTCTGTTGCGACTGTTCTGTACCGAGCCTCTCACTGCTTTGTCCTTTATCTTCTTGTTATTCCAACACTTCATAGGATAAAACCTTGATCGACCGGTCTCCGCCTTCCTCTACGATCTCTCCGGTGACCTTCACCCTCTCGCCGGCGTGACCGATCAATTCCTCTCCCTTATCGTCCGTCATTATCTCGTAAACCTGATTATCGTCCGTGATGACCTGAAAGTCGTCGTTGACTTCACCCACGATCGACACCGTATCTCCTCCCAGGGCGAACCCGGGAATCAAAACGGCAACTATCACCGCTGCCAGACCCAGGCTCACACAACGCGGCGTACCTTCTGAACCATGGATGATCTCCTCTTCATGATACCCCCGGCTCTAAGCAAACAGTGTGCCTTAACGGAAAC
>JAFGSH010000170.1 GCA_016934695.1 Deltaproteobacteria bacterium | reverse complement strand
TTCAGGAACGTCACGTTCGCCACCCCGATGGGGCCGTTTCTCTGCTTTTCGATGCGGATCTCCGCCTTCCCCTTCTCCGGGTTGTCCTCCGACTTGTTGTACACCTCGTCCCGGTATATGAACATGATCACATCGGCATCCTGCTCGATCGCCCCGGACTCTCTCAGATCGGCAAGCTGAGGGCGCTTGTCCGTTCGTGATTCAACCTGCCGGTTCAACTGCGACAGCGCGATGACCGGAACATCGAGTTCCTTGGCCAGGGACTTGAGCGAACGGCTGATCTCCGATATCTCCTGTTCCCTCGGTACGGAAGGATCCCTCCCTCTCATCAGCTGGAGGTAATCGACGATAATCAGGTCCAGCCCGGATTCCGCCTTCAGCCTTCGCGCCTTTGCCTTGATCTCGAGAACGGAGATCGCAGGCGTATCATCGATAAAGACGGGGGCCTCCGAAAGCCTCCCCGCAGCGGTCACGAGCTTCGGCCAGTCCATCTCCCCGACAAATCCCCTTCGTATCTTCTGTGAGTCCACCTTCCCGTCGGAGGAGAGCATGCGAAGGGCCAGTTGTTCCTTCGACATCTCGAGGGAAAAGATGGCCACCGGTACCTTGTCCTCGATCGCGGCATGCTGCGCGATGTTTAAGGCAAAGGCCGTCTTTCCCATGCTGGGCCGACCCGCCACGATGATCAGATCGGAATTCTGGAGACCGGAAGTAATCTCATCGACCCGCTGAAACCCTGTGGAAATCCCCGTGATCAGCGTTTTCTTGGCATAGAGTTTTTCTATGTTCTCAAAGGTGTCCTTGACGATCTCCTTAATGGGGAAAAAGGCGGGCTTTATCTTGTTCTCCGATATTTCGAAGATCGCGTGCTCCGCCTCGTCGAGAACGGCGTCTATATCGGAGCCCGCGTCGTAACTCTTACTCAGTATATCGGTCGCGGCCCCTATTAATCCCCGCAGAATGGCCTTTTCCTTTACGATCTTGGAATAGTAGGCGATGTTTGCCGCCGAGGGAACCCCATCGACAAGGGATGCCAGGTATACCTCTCCCCCGACTCCCTCAAGGTGCCCCCTGCCGCGCAGGATATTGCACAGGGTGATCAGGTCGCTCGGCTCGTTTTTCTCGTACAGTTCGAGGATCGCGGAAAATATCTTCCGGTGGGCCTCGCTGTAGAAATCGTCCCTGCCCATGATCTCCAGGACATGGTTCAGGGCGTGATTGTCCAGCAGGATGCCGCCGAGGACCGACTGTTCCGCCTCCAGATTCTGCGGCGGGACCTTGTGGGGGGAATAATCGACGTCTTTCATCCTATGCCTCACCGGTAACAACGACCGTGATAGTGGCCGACATCCCGGGGTGTACCTTCACCTTTACGGGAAATTCACCGATACTCTTTATCGGTTCTTCAAGGATGATATCCTTCTTGTCAATCTCTATCCCCTGCTCGCTCAGAGCGTCTCCTATGTCCTTGGAGGTGACGGAACCGAACAGCTTATCCTGCTGCCCCACCTTCCTGGATATATGACAGACAACCCCCTCGAGAGCGTCAATCAGGGCCTGGGCTGTCTTCTTTTCCTTATCGGTCTTCCTCGTCGCGGTTTCTCTCTCACGCTCCAGGTCTTGCACGTTTCTGCTGCTGGCCTCCGTGGCCAATCCTCGGGGGATCAGGAAATTCCTGGCATACCCGTCGGCGACATTGACAAGGGCTCCCGCTTTCCCCACGGATGCCACATCCTTTTTCAGTATAATCTTCATAGATCCTCTCCCATTAGAAGTTCCCGTCTTGTGTCGCGCGTACTACCGCTTCCCCGACACATCACCCCCCTATGGTGTCCCCTGTCTCATCAATAGATCAGCCCGATTTCTTGGCGAGTTTTCTGAAATCGACCCAGGTGTCGACCAGGCCCGCCACAGCCACGATCAACAGCAGGAACTGTTGAGCAAAGATTAGAAAATATCCGAAGACCCTCAACAATACCGGCACGTTTTTTCTCTGAAAGAAAAAACTCATGATGGCCACGCCCTGCAACATGTATATAAAGAGGAGGACAATCAGTACGTTCAACCCCAGGATGCGAAACCCCTCCAGGGGAATCATCACGAAGATGCCGGCGACTATACCAAGCCATATTGTTTTATCAAAGGTTTTCCACAGCGAAAGATCACCGAAGGAAGGGTACCACATTCCCTTCTTTCTGAACAGCCATTTCCCCTCCAGGATACTGACCCATACCAGAAAGATGGTGCCTACCAGCGCAACGGAGGGGAACAACCCGACCAGGATCCGTGTTATCTGATCGGCGTTTTCCCGTATGAGTTCGATATGCTGCGCCGGGACCCCCGCACGGGAATACATATCGATGTTCTCATGCACCATCGCGGATACGGGGGTTTCGATTACGCTCCACGGCATCTTTCCGTAGGTCAGACTCAGATACGCGAGAACGATGAAACCCAGCGACAGGAGGATGCACCCGCAATAAATGACCGTCTTCTCTATGGACCAGTCCTTCCTGAGCACCTCGGAGAGGACAACCCCCAAAGAACCCAAGAGGAAGAAATATACGAGGCCGATCTGGAGGTTCAGCCCCCTGAGCACCATCAGGGTAACGGCCAGGGAGAGGGCGAAGACCAGAATGCCGGGAAGTCTGCCCAGCCTTGAATAGTAGTACAGAACCGGTACCGGCGCCACCAGCGCGCCGAACACGCCAAGCACCGAGATCACGGCTACGGTCGTGAAGACAGCAGAGGTGACGGCAACAGCAAGGAAAAAGTCTCTATAGGGGACACCTCCCCCCCTCAGACGGAACATGCCTCACCTGGCCTCAAAGAGTGGGAGGTGTCTGCCCGGCCGGCAGACACCTCGGTCTATCGAAGATCAACTCGTATGAAATTAACTGTCGGCAGTTACATAGGGCAGGAGAGCCAGTGTCCTGGCCCTTTTGATCGCCACCGCCAATGCTCTCTGATGTTTGGCGCAGGTTCCGGTGATCCTCCTCGGCATGATCTTTCCCCGCTCCGTCAGGAACCCCCGCAGGGCAGCCGGGCTCTTGTAATCAATCGCTATATTCGAATCCACACAAAACCTGCATACCTTCTTCTTATGGAAAAACTTGGTCTTGGGGCGCCTTGTACGATTATCCGGTGTGTATGCCATTTCTTACTCCTCCTTTGCCCTTCCCGCATCTGCCTCAGCAGGCGAAGAGTCCTGTGCACTTTCTTCATCGCCGGTCCCGGCATCGTGATCGTTCGCACCTTCGGATGGCTCGACCTCTTCATGGGCGGGTTCAGAAACGGCCTCCTTCTTCTGGTCCTCTTCTCTCTTACGCGCCTCTTCCTTCTTCTGCTCTTCCTCTCTCTTATGAGCGTCCGCTATCTCCCGCTCGACCTCCTCCATGTCGACCCTGTCGCTCAGCTTGACCGTCTGAAACCTCAGGATATTGTCATCGATCTTGAAATTCCGCTCCACCTCGGAGACAACCTTGTACTGGGCGACAAAATCGATCCTGACATATACCCCCTCGCGTCTCTTCTCGATCGGGTAGGCCAGCCTCCGTTTGCCCCAGTTTTCAATCTTGACGATGGTACCGTCCATGCCCTCGATAATTCCGGCATAACGGCCGATCAGGTCCCCCGTCTCATCCGACTGCAGGTCGGCCCGCACAATGAATATCGTTTCGTACCTTCTCACCACGCATCCTCCTCACGGCTCTGTAGCCCGGATACCGAACCCGGGCAAGGAGTCCTTCGTTAATATTCGGTCTCCCTCCCTTCTTTGAAGGACGCAACTTCCGGGATGGATACCGTTAAAAATCTTGTCTTCATTATACTATACCTCCACAGAAATCAAGCTATTTCTCTCCTGATCGTCCGCAAGAGAAGGAGACGGGGCATGGACAGGGAAGAAGAAACACGACACGACACGACACGGCACATGTGATCTCAGCGCCTCCGGTCACGTTGACGCGGGGATACCTTCGCTCCTGCGGGCTTCTCCATCGGGCCCGGGGACAGTCGTATCTCTGTACGGATCAATCGGTCTTCTCAAAAGATCTAGCCGTCATATTCCTTTGATTTCTCTCATCAAATCTGAAGTATCTCCGCCCCGTCCAAAAGTGCACCGGAACACTCATATTCCTTGAAAAGAACGGGAAAATAATGTATGGTGCTCCCGGCTTGGGAAGAGACGCGGCACGACGAATGGGTCCGATCAAATCCTCGCCAAGCCGGTGTCGGCACCGTAGCAGAAAATCTCCAGGATGTACTGACTGGGGCGAACATAAAAAGCATGCTGGAAAGGGAATCGGTTGTCCCTGAGGCCAAGAGAGGGATACCCACCCGTTTCAGCAAGACGGCCGTGGATCTTCTGACGGATCCCGTGCTTGACCCGGTCGGGAAGATCCCCGAATACGAGGTCTGCGCGGTGAAGGTCGAAGCTGCACAATGTTTACACTAACCAAGGTATAAGGAGGTATGATCATGCCACGATGGAAGTACAAGACGAGTATCGTCGATCTGGATGCTGTCATCCCGCCCGAGTCCATCTCCTGCAACGATACAGGAAACTGTATCGTTGACGGTATACCGGGCGGTCAGGACCAGTTTAAGGGAATCCTCGACAAGGAGGGGGAGAGCGAGTGGGAACTGGTCCAGTGCCAGACCCACGGCGGAAAGCTCCTCTGTATCTGGAAGAAGGAGATCAAGGAGGCCTTCGCCAGTTAAGGAACTACCTTGTTTCTACACACGCGCCCTTGATACAACCCACTTTATTGCTGAAACTGAAAAGAGGGGCCGCAGGGGGCGGGCCCGGTATATCAAAATTTTATAAATGGAGGAGGTATTAATTCATGGCTTTTAACCCCCCGGCAAAAATGGTCGCCCTTGTCGGCGCTGCGGGAGTCGGCAAGGCGAAACTTTCAATCTTTAACCTGCTGCTCCGAGGATTCATGGCGGGTGCGTACATCGCCATCGGAGGAGCGCTGTGCACCGTATGCATCACGGGTGTCGCAACACCGGGAATCGCCAAGCTCGTCGGCGGCGCTGTCTTCCCCGTCGGCCTCATCGCCATTGTTCTGACCGGTATGGAACTCTTCACCGGCGACTGCATGATTGTCCCCATGGCCGCAATGATGAAAAAGGTCACCTGGGGCGCCGTGATGAGGAACTGGGTGTGGGTGTATATCGGAAACCTCGTCGGCTCGCTGGCCTATGCGTACCTTATGGCCGTCGGCCCCTTCGTAAGCGGACAGGCGGACGGCACCATGGCGGTCAACGCCTTCGGCATGACCGCGGTCGGCATCGCGACGGGAAAGATCCTCGAATACAAGGTCGTCGGGACTGCGGGTCTCTGGTCGTGCTTCGCAAAGGCCATCGGGTGTAACTTCCTGGTCAACATCGCCATCCTTCTCGCCATTACGGCGGACGACGTGATCGGAAAGTTCTTCGGCATCTGGTTCCCGATCATGGCCTTCGTCTCGTCCGGTTTCGAGCACTGCGTGGCCAATATGTACTTTCTCCCCGCAGGGAAGTTCCTGTGTGACTGGTATCCGGCCGTTATTACGCAGAAAGGCGGGCTCCTTCTCGCCAACGGAGGGCTTTCCTGGTCCGACGTATGGCTCTGGAATCTCATCCCCGTCTCGATAGGGAATATCGTCGGCGGTTTTCTCTTCATCGGAGTTACGTACTTCCTGATGTTCAGAAAAGACCTGCCCGCCGAGTAGAGGAGATTCATGTCGGCACTGGCCTGGGTGACGTTCATCATATGTGCGGCGGCGGTCGCCCTCCACTACAGTTCGACGGGCGATTCGCACTTTCTGCTGTATGCCATCCCCGGCCTCATCCTGCTCTTGGTCATCCCCATGGTCCTGGCATGGATGAGCCGCAGGAGCTTTGCGCAGGCACACGAGCAGTTCGAACCTCGGGCTCGTGCCTGCAAGATAGGGAAGATAGACCCGACGATGATCGGAGAGGTGGTGCGGATATCGGGTGAGGTCCGGAAGATCAGCTTCAGGTGGCTCAACAGGCCTCACTTTCACATCAAGGACGCAACGGGACAGATGCGGGTCATCATGTTCACCGCCCCGGCAAACAAGGTTGCTGCGGGAGACAGGGTGGAGGCGATCGGGATCGTGATGAAGTATCCGCTGATCAAGGCGCGACTCGTCATATCGGCCGTCAGCGTCAAAAGGATTGAAGATTAAGGAGGATACTCATGGACGGAAGAGAAGGAAGATGCGCATTCGGGTTTCTGTTGTTTGGACTGAGCCCCATCCTGGCCACGGCGGGAGGAGCGGGTCTGGGAATGGTCGTCTTTACCGCAGGAATCCTGATCGCGGTCTCCGCGGCATTCGCCTAAGAAACATGAGGGGGAGTAGCGGCACCATCCGTTACTTCCCCTGTACCGCCTGAAAGATCCTCAGGGCATCCTCTATCTCCTCTTTCCCCACCTTCCCCTTCCATGCCCGCGTATTGTCGAGGAGATATTCGGACATCCTGTCCGTCATGCAGTCGGGACAGAGATGAACCATCTTCATGCTCTCGATATGCCGGACTACAGACAGCAGTTCGGACAATTGCCCGCAGAGAAAGCACCTGTCAGGCGTATCGTCCTCGTGGCGTTCGTAGTATCCTTCATCGTAGCACTTCATAACCCGTGTCCCGTGGATGCATCGTTTTGTCCGAAGCAGAAAATCACTATCCTCTCAAGCAGAGAGGCTATTGCCGCGGAAACTTCAGGGTAAAGGTCGTGCCCATCCCCTCCTTGGACGAGACGTCTATCTTCCCGCTGTGGGCGTCCATGATCCTTTTGCAGAAGGTAAGACCCAGCCCGGAGCCTTCCAGTTGTTCCCCCTTTTCCTTCACCCGATAAAACGGCTCGAAGATAAAGGGGATCTTGTCCTTGGGTATCCCTCTTCCCGTGTCCGATATGGTTACGTCCACATAGTGATCGTCATACCCGGCACGTACCGATATCCGGCCTCCGGCGGGGGTATACTTCGTCGCGTTACCGATGATATTCACAAAGACCCTGACAAGACTCTCCGTGTCGCCGGTTATCATGGGCAGATCTTCCGGGATGTCGCTCTCCAGTGTAATTGACCGTTTCTCACACAGCGGGGCCATATCCTCGATACTTCGCAGGAGAACACCGGTAAGATCCAGGAGCCCTTTTTCCCGTATCAGGGTCCCCTCTTCTATCTGGCGTATATTGAGCCAGTGTTCCACCAGATCCTCCAGATTCCGGATCCGTTTCTCACACCGTTCTATGATCGCTTTCGCCTCATCGCTCAGGCAATCGCCCGCCACTATCTTGAGGGATTCGATGGACTGCTGGACGGCGACAAGGGGGGAGCGCATCTCATGGCTGACAAAGGTAATGAAGTCCTTCGTCATCTTCTCCTGCGCAGCCCGCAGGTTCTCCGCCTCGATGACAAGTCTGTGGTGATCCAGCCCCCGCTTTGTCACGGCCCTGAGCTGATCGGGGGTAAAGGGTTTGGGAAGATAGTCGTATGCCCCCCGTTTCATGGATTCCACCGCGGATACGATGGACGCATACCCGGTGATGACGACCAGCACGATATGGGGGATATCGGCCAACAGGATGTCGATCACCTCCAGGCCCGGCATACCAGGCAGATTCAGATCCACGAAGACCAGACCGGGATGCTTTTCCCTTGCAATCCTGATTCCCTTCGGTCCGTCTTCCGTGGTAATGACACGGTAGCCGGATTTTTCAAGAACCTGCCTGCACCCGTCCCGTATGGTCTCCTCATCGTCAATGATGAGGACAAGGCCTTCGTGGGTTTCGTACGACATCGGCGTTTATCCTAACAGACTTGTTATGTGTTGTATGAGATCCCCGGCCTTGACGGGTTTGTGCAATATCAGATCCACCTTCGGAAATTCATCGGAAGGCTCGAAGGACTGATACGGTCCCTGGAGATCAACCCCGCTCAGAATAATCAGCGGCAGGTCCTCTCCCCTTTCCATGGAGCGGACCTCGGATATCACGTCAAATCCCTCCCCCCACGTTTCCATCATCATATCGACGATCGCCAGGTCGGGAGGGTTTGATCGTATCATATCAACACCGCTCCTCCCATTCTCCGCCAGGAGCACCTCATACCCGTTCTTTTCAAGTATCAGCTTGGTCGCCATTAGAAAATCCTTGTCATCATCGATCAGAAGTATCTTTTTCTTCTCAGCCATGATCTGTCACCTCCTCTGTTGATGTTACCCCATAGAGGTGCAAGTCTGATGCCACAAAGGCAAACCATTGTAATACTTAAAAAGAATGGCATTGTTATCGCCAAGGGGCTCCTCCCTGAGGGGCATATCACCCCATGGAGGGGGAAAATGGCCCCGTTCGGATGCGGACACCGTCGATGGTGGCGATGGAGGGAGCGTGAGGGATAACCGGGAGGCGACGACTTCCCTATCCCTCCGTGTCGATCCCGTAGTTTTTGATCTTCGTCCGCAGGGTCTTTCGGTCGATGCCGAGGAAGTCCGCGGTTTTGGCTATCCGGAAATCAAAGTGGCGAAGGGCTCGTGTGATATGTTCCTTCTCGACATCCACGAGGGTCATCCGTCCGGTGCGGGAATCCACCGCGGGGGCCTTCGCGCCTGTCTCCTGTCCGTAGTAGAGAATATCGGACAGACCGATCGTTTCACTGTCGCAGAGCACCGACAGCCGTTCCATGGTGTTCTTCAACTCCCTGACATTGCCGGGCCAGGTGTACGATATCAGCGACTGCTGCGCCTCCTTCGAAAACCTCCGTCCCGTGCCCTTGTGCCTCTTCGTGTACAGGTCCAGGTAGTGCCGTGCGATCGGGAGGATATCGGAGGGGTGTTCTCTGAGCGGTTTCACTTCTATGGGGACCACCGATATCCGGTAGAAGAGATCCTCCCGGAAGTCACCGGAGGCCAACCGCTCCCTCAGATCCCTATTGGTCGCCGCTATGAGTCGCACATCGACGCTGTCGGCCTTCGAGCTGCCGACCCGCGGGACCTCCCCTTCCTGAATGACCCGCAGCAGTTTGGCCTGGGTGTCGAGAGAGAGATTGGATATCTCGTCCAGAAAGAGCGTCCCCCCGTCCGCCATCTGGAAACGCCCCTCACGCGACTGCGTCGCGCCGCTGAACGCCCCTTTCATATGGCCGAAGAGTTCGCTCTCCATCAGGTTTTCCACGAGGGAAGAACAATCGACGGGAACGAACGGTCGATCCCTCCTGGCACTGAGTTTCTGTATCGCCCGGGCGACCAGTTCTTTTCCCGTTCCGCTCTCTCCGGTGATCAGGATCGTGCTGTCGGTATACGCCACCCTCCTGATGGTGTCTTTCAATCTCCGTATGCAGTCGCTGTCGCCGATGAGTTCGGGGATATCGTCTTCGGGCCTCTCCCTATCACGAGCCCTCAGGGCGCCGGCGGCAGCCTTCCTCAGCTCGGCCGCGGCGAAGGGCTTCGCCAGAAAATCGAACGCTCCGTGCCGCATGGCCTCGACGGCCATCTCGATGGTTCCGTATCCGGTGATGATGACGACATGCGCCGATACGTCGGATTCCACCTTGAGTCTCTTCAGGATATCCAGACCGCTGATCTTCGGCATCTTCACATCGAGGAGTATCAGGTCATAGGCGTCCCCCAGCGCCATCTCAAGACCGCGGCGGGCATCACGCTCATCATCGACCGAGCACCCCATCCGCGAGAGTACCTGACGGCACCCGTCACGTATGGAATCCTCATCATCGATAATCAGCACCCGTCTCTGCTTATCCAACCGTATCCTCCCTCATGTCATTCCATGGAGGGGTACCGTTCCCCTTCGCGGGCAGAAAAATAAAAAAGGTTGTGCCCTTGCCCGGCTCGCTTTCAACATCGATGAATCCGTCGTGCTTGCGGACGATCCCGTAGGCGATGGACAGCCCCAGGCCGGTCCCCTTCCCCGGGTCTTTCGTGGTAAAGAAGGGTTCGAAGATATGCGACAGGTAGGCCCTGTCGATCCCTTTCCCCGTATCCGAGATAGTGATCTTGACGGTGTGGGGACTGGCCAGGAGACAGATCCTCTCCATCTCCGTTTCTTCTTGCCTGCCGGACGGGAACCTGCTGATCAGCTTTGTTGCCACCGTCAATTTTCCCCCTTCGGGCATGGAATCGGAGGCATTGATAAGGAGATTCAGAAAGACCTGTTCCAGACGCGACCGGTCTCCCTTCACCTGGGGGAGACCTTCGGTAAACGCCGTTTCTATCTCGATCCCGTGAAACATCGACTGATCCTTCACCAGACCGAGAGATGCGAGGAGCACCTCGTTGATATCAAGGGGAACCATCTCCCCCGATGGAGTCCGGGCAAAGTCCAGGAGGCTCTGGACGATCTCCTTGCACCGGTTCGTCTGATAGATGATCTTGGTCATATTCTCCCGCGCCGGGCTGTCCGCGGGAAGTTCCTCCAGGATGAGATTGCTGTAGAGGAGGATGCCGCCGAGGGGGTTGTTCATCTCGTGGGCGACGCCGGCCGCTATCTGTCCGAGGGAGACCAGACGTTCCGTCAACGTGATCTGCTGGAGGGCCTTTTTCAGCCGCTCGTCACGATCCCTGAGCGACGTGACCATGTCATTGAAGGCCTCGTCCAGCATACCGAAGTCGGAGGACCTGCTGCAGGGAAGCCGGTAATCGAGGTCCCCGGTCGCGATGGTCTCCGTGGCCTGCTTCAGGATCCGTATCCTCTCGATGATGGAGTGCCCCATGCGGAAGGAGATGATGAATGCGACGACCATCCCGAGGGTCGTGACGCCGAGAAATATCCACAGGGCGTTCAGTCTCATGTCCCGGTATTTCGCCTCCAGTATCCCCACGTAGAGCATCCCGACGATGGCGTGATCGATGTTGTATATCGGCGCGTAGGAGCTGAGATACCAGTCGTTGACGACAAAGGCCCTCCCGATCCAGTCCCTGCCCTCTTCGACAACCCTCTCATACACCTCTTGGGAGACGACCGTCCCGATCGCCCGCTCGGAATCCTCCGTCATCACGTTGGTGGATATGCGCACCCCTCCCTGGAATATCGTGGCGAATCCCATATCGAGACTCTCATATTGTTCATCGTGGTATAGCGTCTCCTTTATCTTGTCCACCATGGTGTAGTCCTTGTTCAGGAGCACCCCCCCGACAAGCGCGCCCTTGAGATCACCCCGGCCATCAAAGACGGGATAGGCCGCCCTGAGGACCATTCCCTCGGATAATTGCTCTTCATGGATCTCTATCGACTGAGGGGTCTTGATGATCGGAACTTCAAGACGCTCGGAAAGGAGGGGATTCTCCTGCCGTATCCGTTCCACGGAGATCAATTCCGTCGACGACAGGGGGACTCCCTCTTCGAGGCACCTCCGTACGACCGGGTCCCACAGGAGATTATCCCCCTTCACCGCCGGGTTGGAAGCGCGGAACAGGACGGTGCCCCCGGCATCCACCAGCGAGAGCATGTCGATGCATATGCATTCGGCCCCCTGCCCGTTCTGTGTCTCCGTTCCCGTGCGTATCAATCTCTCCAGATCCGCCAGGGCGGACACAGCGCCGGAAGAAATCGCATCGCTCAGGGGAGACCGCAGGGCGACACAGCGGACCTGAAAGGCCAGTCGCTCTATATTGTGTTCATAGACGAGCTTCGCCGTGTTGATGTCCTGCTGGACCTTTCTCTGCGCCTCATCCATGGTGCTTCCGCTGATGATATGGATGCCGACGAGCGTTGCCACCACACCGGTGAGGCACGTGGCCACCAGGAATCCCAGTACCAGTCGCTTCTGCAGGTTTTCTCTGAAGATATCTCGCAACACGTCACACGTCCCGACCCCTCTGCGAGGTCTCTTTCACGTCGCGGTTTCGATGTCTTTCCTGTGTATCCCCGATACGGAGACCCTCTTGTTCTTCGATCGAAGCCCGGCTACGATCCGTATCTGGGACCGTTTCACGCCCAGCATCTTCGAAAGGAAGCGTATGCACTCCTCGTTGGCCGCCCCTTCGACGGGGGGTGCTGTTATCCTGAGCTTCAGGGCGGTTCCCTGGATACCGGCAAGCTCGCACCGGGAAGATCGCGGAATCACCCTGATATTGAATACGACGCCGTCAGCTGTCTCATCGACCGGGATCATGAACCACCCCCACGCTGTGCAGGGAACCCCCGCTACCTGAAATGAACCGCGATCTGCAGCATGGTCCGCACCACAAAACTCTGCAGGAACACGATGACCAGAATGACGATAATCGGGGAAAAATCTATGCCGATCCCCCTCATGGGGATCAGCCTCCTGACCTGGTACAGCACCGGTTCCGTCACGTTATACAAAAACCGGACGATGGGATTGTACGGGTCGGGGTTCACCCAGGAGATAATGGCCCGGATGATGATAAGCCACATATATACCGTCAACCCGATATCGATGATCCGGGTGAGCGCCTCTATGAAATTTCCGACGATAAACATCTCTTCCCCTTTACATTAAAATAAGTTATGAATAGTAAGTGCGGTCTCAAAAGTCAAGACATGTTTTCCGTGAGGGGCGGGGCTTCCCGCCATTTCACACAGAGAGGGAGGTTGCCATACCACGATGCCTGAAGAGAAGATCTGTATCATCGGGGCGGGAAATATGGGCGAGGCGCTCGCCGGGGGGATCATCACCGGCGGCCTGGCGCGACCGGAGGACATAACCGTCCATGATATCCGTCAAGAGCGGCTCGATCACCTCAGGGATACCCTGCATGTCGAAGTTTCGGAAGAGATCGGGGGGGCACTGCACGGTTCCCATATCGTCATCCTGGCGGTCAAGCCCCAGAATATGGAGGAGGTGCTCCATGAGATCGCCGCCATCGCCACGGACCGGCTCGTCATCTCCATCGCGGCGGGAGTCGCCCTCGATTTCATGGAAGGCATCTTGGGGGAAAAGACCCGCGTCGTCAGGGTGATGCCGAACACCCCCGCCCTCATCGGAGAGGGGGCGGCGGCCCTCGCCGGCGGCAGGAACGCCACCGAAGACGATATCGCCGCGGCACGCCGGATATTCGATTCGGTGGGGATGACCGTCGTCGTCGAAGAGGGGCTGATCGATGCGGTCACCGGCCTGAGCGGGAGCGGTCCCGCTTACGGCTTCATCGTCATCGAGGCGCTCGCCGATGCCGGGATCAGCCAGGGGCTGGAGGCCGAAACCGCCCTGAAGCTGGCGGCACAGACCATGCTGGGGGCCGCCAAGCTGTGTCTCCGGGGGGACCGGACGCCCGCCCAGCTCACCGCGATGGTCACCTCCCCCGGGGGGACTACCATCGAGGGGATCAAGGCGCTGAGCGACGGGAAGATCAGGGAGACCCTCGCGGCGGCGGTCGCGGCCGCGACACGCAGATCGAAAGAGCTGGGAAGAAAATAGATCGTTCGGCGCCTCTCTCGTTCTCCGCTGAGCAGCGGAGGCCGGGGCGTCGATTCTACGCCCCTCCTCACGACCTATTCCTTCAGATAGGCGATATCCTCCCAGGGATGGCGGTACAGGCCCTGTTTGAGGCGCATCTGGTCCAGGTGGTGGCCGATGAAGCCGATGCTCCTCCCCAGAACGAAGAGGCCGTTGAGCGATCCCATCCGGATATAGTCGTCCGCCTCCTTCCGTGAAAATTCGGACCTGAGAAGATCCACAAAACAGGCGGCGATGCAGCCGTCCACATTCAGGATCAGGCTGTCTCTCTTGGATGTGGTGATCTTCTCCACCTTCAAGGCGTAATCCAGGAGCGTCGTGTCCTTGAGATTCTTCCGGGCGTAGTCTTTGATGATGGCCACCCGCATGTCGGGGTTGTGGATCGATTTTACGCGATCCCCGATTCCCTGGATATTGACCCCCTGTTGTTTCATCGAATCGACGAACTCCCGGGGGGTGAGCCCCCGGTCGAGGGCGTCCGAGAACTGAAGGGCGGCACCGTCCAGCGCACCTCCGAAGCGCGGCCCGATACAGAGCAATCCCGACACCAAGGAAGAGATCAGGTCCTTCCCCGCCCTTGTGGTCACGATGGTATTGTGGGCTCCCGAGCCCGCAGGCCCGTGGTCGGCTACAGTCATCAGGACCATCTCGATAAACTTCGTCGCGTATCGGGGAAGCAATTTCTTGAACCACAGGAGACTGATGACACCGCCGATACCGATATCCTTCCTGAATGCCCGCGAGATGGGCATGTCCCCGTACAGCAGTTCTTTTCCCCGTTCGTCGGAGATGGTCGAGATAAAGCTCGCCGGCCTGCGGATCATCCCGGCCTTCAGTGCCGTATCGAACTCAGCGGGGACGGTCGGCACCGCCGCCTCCGGCGCCGGCCGTATCTTACCCTCCGTGACCAGCCTTTCATAGGTCCGGCGGATCTTCTCGGCGTAATCATCAAAGGAGCCGGGGACGACGGCCCCGGCGGCTCTCAGGGCCGCGTTCTTTGCGTCCGCCCCCTCGACATCGATCCCCGCCCTGGCCCCGGCGTGTCCGAACTGGATATCCGTCTTGAAGGCCTTCGCGCACGTCCCCGTCACCCATACCACCAGAGGTTTTTTTATCTTTTTTTTCTTGAGGGCATCGACGATCTCGTACTCATCCGTCCCCCCCACCTCTCCGAGGCAGACGAGCATCTTGACGGCGGGGTTCTTCTCGTAGCGCAGGAGGTGATCGAGAAGGGTGCTGCCGGGGAACCGGTCGCCGCCGATGGCGATCCCCTCGTAGAGGCCGTCGGTATTGCGGGCTATGATGTTGTACGCCTCGTTGGAAAGCCCCCCGGACTTGGAGACGAATCCCACGGATCCCGGCCGGTGAAGCTTTGCCTCTATGATGTTCTCCAGAGTCCCCCCGGTATTCCCGATCTTGAAGGCGCCGGCGCGGATCCCCCCCACCGTGGCCGGGCCGATGATCACCTTCCCCAGCTTGTCGGCCCGTGCGATCAGTTTCTTCGTCTGGCGTTCAGGGATCCCCTCGGCGATCAGGACGATCGTCCTGATCTGCTTCAGCTCGAATGCCTCTTCCGCGGATCGGGAGGCGGACCGGAAGGATGCGAAACTGATCAGGACATCCGCCTTTGCATGTCTTCGCGCGGCCGCCGCCAGAGAGGTGTAGACGGGGACCAGGATCTCCCCGGGGCCGAAAAAGAACTTCTGGAGGGATTCGCTCCCCGTCGTGTTGACGATGGCCGCAACCGACGGGATCTCCCTCCCCACGACACGGTCGAAGTCCAGCATCCGCTGTATGGCGTCGACCTGCATGTTGTAGATGAACGCCTGGGTCTCGCGGGTAAAGAGCTCGTACTCCCTCTCTCTTTTCTGCCGTGCCATTATCGCTCCCCCTCCAGGGCCATCGATATGATCCCGGTCATAGGCGTCTCCGGGTCGTATACATGGATGGGGAGACCCAACTCCTCCCCCGCCGTCTTCATGCTGGCCAGCCCCTCCCGGTAGTTGGGACCGCCGCGTCTGACAAAGATGGTTACCTTCCCCTCTTTGAGTTTCCCGCAGTATTCCCTCAAGGCCCGGATGATCCCCCGGGACGTGACGGCGACGTCGGTAAAATTGGCGATCTCTCCCCCGATCAAGAGCAACTTTCCCCGGGGGTTTCTTGTACGCGTCATCAGGTCAAGGATCGTCCTGGCGTAGAGATAGGTGAATTCTTCGTTGGGATTTCCGGAGTACTCGCCGTAGTTGGCCATCTCCTCCATGAGCCCCAGGTCGGTGATGGTGTCGGCGTAGATCACGGAGGCGCCCCCTCCGGCGGTCATGGTCCAGATGCGTCCTGCGGGGTTGAGAACGGTCAGCTTGAGCGAGGCCCCCGTCTTGGAGTCCAGCTCTTCTATGTATGCCTCCTCCTCCGTGAGCATCCGGCCGAAGGGAGTCGGAAACCGTATCTTCCCCCACGTGGCTCCGCTGACGAAGGCGGCCGTGTCGTCGAGCCTTGCGGCCAGATCCAGGGGAATGATCTTCTTTCCGGATACGACACAGGGGTTGATTTCGAGGTACGTATAATTCAGGTCAACGTAGAACTTGAAGAGTCCCTCGATAAAACCGGCGATCAGGTCCCTGCGCTTCTTCGGAATCCTGCCGAGGAGTTTCTTTTCGATCCGTCCCGCCGTCGGTATGCTACCGATGGGGACCGGCAGCCGGGCGGCCACGCCGTCGATATCACCGATATCGCTTCCCCCTTCGTGATGGAAGAGGATGTCGTCACCCCCGCGCCGGGAGACAATGGCCACGTACTGTTCATCGGCCGGATCGTGAGGCACAAAGGGCTCAATGATGAAGTGGTCGAGCACCCCCGAGACGCCTCCCACCGTCACCCGCGCATTCATCCGCTCTGCGATCCACCGCCGGACCTCCCGCCAGTCGGCATCGAGGAGGATCAGTCCCTGCCTGCCCCTCCTCTTGATCAGCTGGTCGACCTTGACCGTCAGCCGCTCCTTCAGGAGCCACGGATGCCTGCGGGGGAGCTTCGCACGATCGGTTCCGGGTCCGATCGACAGGGCTCTGTGCCGGAGTGTGTATCTCCCCCCGGCATACTCCCCGAGGAGACGGGCCATCATCCTCTTGCCGTCCGCCTCTCTGATCGCCCTCTGTGCCATCGCCCCCCCTTTACATCATCCCCTCCAGGGTTCCCCGTATCTGGTCGATGAATCCCTCCGTGGAGACCTGGCGGTTCTTCGGGTCCGGGTCCGCGATCCTCATGAGATCGCCGGTCATCATCCCCCCCTCAATCGTCTCGATGACTGCGTCTTCGACCTTCCGGGCGAAGGCGGCGACCTCGGGGGTCCTGTCCAGCTCCCCCCGTTTCTTCAGGCCGCCCGTCCAGGCGAAGATCAGCGCCGTGGAATTCGTGGAGGTCTCCTCCCCCGCGAGGTGCTTGTAGTAGTGTTTCTGGACGGTGCCGTGCGAGGCCTCGTACTCGAAGTACCCCTTCGGAGAAACGAGGACGGAGGTCATCATCGCCAGACTCCCGTACGCCGAGGCGAGCATGTCCGACATGACATCCCCGTCGTAGTTCTTGCAGGCCCAGAGCATCCCTCCCTCGGACTTGACGACCCGCGCGACGGCATCGTCGATCAGGGTGAAGAAGTACTCGATCCCCGCCTCCTCGAAGGCCCCTCTCCAGTTCGATTCGTATTCCTCGTCGAAGATCTCGCGGAAGCGCGCATCGTAGGTCTTGGAGACGGTGTCCTTCGTCCCGAACCAGAGGTCGATCTTCTGGTCCAGGGCGTAGGTGAAGCAGGCCGCGGCGAAGCTCCGGATGGAGGCGTCCAGGTTGTGGATCCCCTGGATGATCCCCGGCGCTGCAAACTCATGAATGACCTTCCGCACCGGCTTTCCGCCGTCACGGGGGGTGAAGACCAGCTCGGCGGTCCCGGGTCCCGGCACCCTGATCTCCCTGTTTTCGTACACATCTCCGTACGCGTGCCGCCCGATGTGGATCGGCCTCTTCCAGCCCGCGACCGCCGGCCGTATGTTCCTCACCAG
>JAFGSH010000169.1 GCA_016934695.1 Deltaproteobacteria bacterium | reverse complement strand
CCCGGGCTGAGATAATACCCTTTGAACCGGATCTGGGTAATGCCAGCGCAGGGAGAGAGATTCGAATATCTTTTGAGGGCGTATCCACACCGGGTACGCCTTTTTGTTTGTGGGGTGAGAGGAAGAAAGCCGTATGGGGAAGATGGTCTTTGTCGTGTCGAACGGAGTCATCGATGATGCCGGGTTTCTGGCGGATCAGATCGAACGTGCCGCCGAGCCGGTGATCATCTGCACCGACGGGGCGGCCGAGATCATGCGATCGATCGGGAAAGTCCCCGATCTGATCGTAGGGGACATGGACTCCGTCGATGAGGAGACCTTGGCATATTTCGAGTCAAAGGGAAGCCGGATCGTCCGGTATGCGGCGGAAAAGGATGAGACCGACACCCAGATCGCCCTCGAACGGGCCTTCGAGATGGAGCCGGAGGGGATCCGGATATACGGCGCCCTCGGCGGAAGGATCGACCACGCCCTGGCCAACATTGCACTCCTCGTCATGTGTCTGAAGCGGGGGATCGATGCGAAGATCGTGGACGGCGACTGCGAACTCTTTGCTATCGACGGCCCCTGCTCCATCGAGGGGAAGCAAGGGGACACGATTTCGCTCCTGCCCCTGTCTTCGGAAGTAAAGGGGATCACCCTGGAGGGATTCGAATACCCCCTCAACGGCGCGCAGATGGAGATCGGTGTGCCCTACGGTATCAGCAACCGCCTTACCGGGGTGCGGGGGAAGATCGCGGTGGGATCGGGGCACCTCCTGGTTGTTCGACAGTTCGCGGTATAACCCCTCCCGTTGAAATAGATGAGGAGCAGATGATATGACGGTAGCGAAAGTATTGACCATAGCGGGGTCCGATTCCGGCGGCGGCGCCGGGATACAGGCGGACCTGAAGACGATAACCGCCCTCGGCGGGTTCGGGATGAGCGTGATCACGGCCCTGACGGCCCAGAATACCCTCGGGGTGCACGGGATCCACGAGGTCCCCCCCGACTTTATCGAGAAGCAGTTCGACGCGGTGGCGACCGACATCGGCGTTGATGCGGCGAAGACGGGGATGCTCTCCAGCTCGGGGATCATGGACATGGTCGCCCGCAAGATAGAACAGTACGGCATAGAAAAACTCGTTGTCGACCCCGTAATGGTGGCCAAAGGAGGGGCGATGCTGATCCGCGAAGAGGCTAAGAAAACACTGATTGAAAAACTCCTGCCGCTGGCCTACGTGATCACTCCCAATATTCCGGAGGCGGAGGAACTAACCGGAATGGAAATCAAGACAGTCGATCAGATGGAAGAAGCCGCCCGAACCATCCACCGGATGGGGGCGAAAAACGTCTTCATAAAGGGGGGACACATGACAGGTGATGCACTGGATGTCCTCTATGACGGCACGGATTTTCAACGGTTTGTCTCGGAGCGGATCGACACGAAGAACACCCACGGGACCGGGTGCACCACCTCAGCCGCCATCGCCACGGGGCTTGCCCAGGGGATGGATGTGCGCGCTGCGGTCGAACGGGCGAAGGACTACATCACCGCGGCCATCCGCGGAGCCCTTCCCATCGGCGGCGGGCACGGACCCACCAACCACATGGCCTGGGTTCGGGAGAAGGACGGGAAGGTGTAAGGGCGTATCATGCTTTCGGTTTCGGGGCTGACAAAGAGATTCGAAGACCTTTCGGTGATGGATGGGTTCGATCTGACCCTCCGCCGGGGCGGTTTCATGACCCTGGTCGGGCCGTCCGGCTGCGGGAAGACTACCTTCTTCGACATCCTCACGGGGGTCTTCCCCAAGGACGGCGGGAGGATCTCCTGGCTGGGAGAAGAGACCTCTCACCTGATGGGGCGGGCGGCGTACATGCAGCAGAAGGACCTGCTCCTCCCGTGGCTTTCCCTCATTGACAACGCCATTCTCCCGGCACGGATCGCCGGTGCCGATCCGGATGAATCCCGGGAAAAGGTCCTGTCCCTGTTCAGGCGGCTGGAGCTCGACGGCTTCGAGGGATACCTACCGGCGAAAGTCTCCGGCGGGATGCGGCAGCGCTGCGCCCTGGTCCGGACACTGATGTTCGAACATGAACTGGTCCTCCTGGACGAGCCTTTATCCGCCCTGGACGCCATCACCCGCAGGGGGCTCCAGGGACTTCTCCTGCTCCTCCAGAGCGAGTTCAAAAAGACCATCCTCATGATCACCCACGACATCGAGGAGGCCCTCCTTCTCTCCGATGAGGTCCTGGTCCTGACCCCCATGCCCATGCGGGTGAGAGAACGGTTTGTCCTGGATATGCCGAAGGCAGGGAGGAGGACCAACCCCGATCTTCTGCGGATCAAGGAACACGTCCTCGATGAACTGGAGGGAGACATTCGTGAGGCGGTCTAACTGGATATCCATGGCGCTCGTCGCCGCCGTCATCGTGGTATGGGAGGGCGCCTGCCGGTGGCTGGGCGTGCCCGACTTTATCCTCCCTCCCCCCACCGCGGTGATAGAGACAACGATCGTGAAGGCGCCGCTCCTGCTCCCCCACGCGGGGGTGACCGCCCTGGAGATCGTTGCGGGTATTGTTCTGTCCCTTGTGGTGGCCATTCCCCTGGCGACGCTCATGTTCTCCCTCCCCTCGGTGGAACGGGCCCTCTCCCCCTTCCTCGTCGCCTCACAGGCGGTGCCGGTCTTCGCCCTGGCCCCCCTCCTGGTGATATGGCTGGG
>JAFGSH010000168.1 GCA_016934695.1 Deltaproteobacteria bacterium | reverse complement strand
TGCCAGTACACGGCAAGGATGGCCGCTGCGATCAGCAGGCAGATCATCCCCTCGCGGCGCAAGGTGAAGGAGAAAGACTTATCCGTTTGATTATCGGTCATCACGAATGTTACCCGATGGGTATCTGTCTGTCTTTTCCGCTTTCATCAGGAGAACCGTTGAAAGCGCACGGGGCATAACCACGGCATCCAGCCATACGATCCCCGCGTAGAGTCGATTGACCCACTCAAAAAGGCGGGCAAACATATTCATTGCCCAGATCCTCCAGCACCTCCGAACAGATCGCGTGGGAAAAGACCCCCGGTTTAAACGGCAGATTCACTCCGTCGGCGACCACGCAGTGCCCTCTTCCGTATGTACGCTTGAGGATCCGGACTGCCGTGAGGGACACATCCGAATAGACAATACGCCCGGTGCGTGTCACAACGGGAGAGATACCGCTCCCCACCTCCAAAATCAACTCAGGCTTTTCCTTCCGCAGACTCTCTTCCACAGCCATCTTTCGGAGAAGATAGTTGTACAGATAATTTTTCAGGAAGACGTACCTGTCCTCCTCGAAAAATTCCTGGAATCGGTTGCTCGTATCGTAATTCACGGCACTCTTCCGGACAAACTCCCGATTGTTAACGCAACCGCACATCTTTCGGAAACAGTCCCGAATGTACTGTTCTCATCTTGGCCAGGCGGAAGGTCAGGGCGGTGGACAGGCATCCAACCCCGTACCTGATGCTTCGCGGCAGATTGATCGATGAAGCCTCGGCGAAGTATCGTGTCGGACAGCTGACCTCGGCAACCGTGTACCCGAGCCAGATGATCTGCGCGAGCATCTGATTGTCGAAGACAAAATCATCGGAGTTGCGCTCCAGGGGCAGCCGTTCCACGAGCTCCCGCGAAAAGGCCCGGTATCCCGTGTGATATTCAGAGAGCTTGGCCCCCAGAAACAGGTTTTCCACAAGCGTCAGAAACCGGTTAGAGACATACTTCCAGAGAGGCATCCCCCCCCTGAGGGCGTACCCTCCCAGGATCCTGGACCCCAGCACGCAGTGATACAGACCGCTGCCGATCATGGAAACCATGGCGGGGATCAGCTTCGGGGTATACTGGTAATCCGGATGGACCATGACGATGATATCTCCGCCCTCTTCAAGGGCCAGGCGGTAGCATGATTTCTGGTTGGCCCCGTACCCCGCGTTCTCCCGGTGCGTGTACACCATCGTATTCGGCAGTTTTTGTGCGATAGAGACCGTCTCGTCCCGGCTGGCATCATCGACCACGACAACCAGATCGACCACTTCCTGGGCCATCACTTCCGCGTGGGTTTTTTCAAGGGTCTGTCCGGCATTATAGGCGGGCATGACCACGATAACTTTTTTCTCCTTATACATAGATGCCAACTCCTCGTTACAAAGAGGTCTCTGTACAGGGCCCCCGAGACACAGAATGCCCGGGCACGTCGTTACCGCCGGCACATCTCTATAAGCAGGCGTTTGAGTGCGAGGGCGGGGTCTATGCCGGAAGACTTCACGGCACGGTCCAGGACCGCAAGCCGGTCGATATGCCCGACGAGTTCCTCACGGGAAAACCGGCCGGAATTTCTGAGGGCGTTGTAGATCACGTAGGGATGCTGGTTGGCAAGCCACGTTCCCTTCGGTTTCGCCAGGGCCTTTACCGCGGGATAGACCCCGGCCTGAAACCCTCCGTAATCCATGCGGGGCCGGAGGGGAGGGATCTTCCCCGACTCGATGAGCACGTGCCCCTGGAGGAGAAAGCGCACCTCCCGGGCGATCATCGTCAGGATGAGGATGTGGTTGACTCCCTGATCGAGGAGCTGCCCGAGGATCTGAAGCGCCGTGCCGGCATTCCTCTCCACGATGGCGTTGGTAAGATCGAAGACCGAATCCTCCGCGGTCCGTTCGACGACCGCATCGATATCACTCCGGTCGATGGTCTCCCGTTCCCCCACATAGGTAACCAGTTTTTCGATCTCCTGGAGGGAATCCCGGAGCCCGAAGCCCGTCTTCTCCCCCAGGGCGCGGAGGGCGTCCGGCGTTATGTTCTTCCCTCTCTCCCTGAGGGTTTCTTCCACTCTGTCCGTGAGGAGGTCCCTCCTCCCCGATTCACTCTTTGCCTTTGAGAAGGAGAGGACAGCCCCCGTATCAGCTATCACCCTGAAGAGCCTCTTTCGCTTGTCAACGGCCGCGGCGGTCACGATCAGGCAGTTGCCGGCAGGGATACCCCCCTCCAGCACCTCCTCCAGCCTGCCGGTATCCGTCCGTTTCCCTCCCCCCGATATCTCCAGCCTGTCGCACAGTTCGAGCACCGTGGGGAGCCACTCCCCCCTGCCCGCCGCCGGGCCTCCGGTCGCGCTCCTCCAGTCGTCTTCGGAGATCTTCTTCCACTGCCCATCCTTCAGATCTTCCACGGACCACCCCGTCGTCTCAAGGAGGGAGAGAAAGGCCTTCACGGACCGGCGGGGATCATCTTCAAGGTGTGATCTGATTTCTTCGGTTACATCGGACGACACTGCCCTGGAATGGAAGAGCCGCGTGTTTCTCGCAACGACGACCTTTCTGCCGGAGATAAGGGGAACCGTGAGCAGGGAATCGCACAGGGCGTCCACATCTTCATTGTCCCCTTCCATATGAAAGAGATTGAGGTCTCTTTGATCAGGGGGGAGGAGGGCGTCCACGATCCGGTCCAGTGCGTCGGCCACCAGGTATTCCTCATCCCCGTAGATGAGGTAGCAGGGAACGATTGCGCCCCTGCCGATATCGCCGAGGACTGTCTTCAGTGTTCCGTGCATGGGTGCCGTCCAGCCTGTCACAGTACGACGAACTTCTGGATATGCCGTACCACCTGATCGGGTTCATCGAGTACCTGGATAAGGTCGAGGTCCTCTTCGGATATCTTCCCCTCCTGGAGCATGGTCTTCTTCATCCACGCCATAAGCCCCGCCCAGTATTCGCTTCCCATGAGGACCACCGGAAAGCTCCGTATCCTTTTTGTCTGGATAAGGGTAAGGGCCTCAAAGAGCTCATCCATGGTACCGAATCCGCCGGGAAGGATGACATAGGCCATGGCATACTTGACGAACATGACCTTCCGGATGAAGAAGTATTTGTAGGCGATACTGACAGTGGCGTAGGGATTGGGCTTCTGCTCAAAGGGGAGCTGGATATTCATGCCGACGGACCGGGCCCCCGCCTCGCTGGCGCCTCGATTGGCCGCCTCCATGATCCCCGGCCCTCCCCCGGTAATCACGCTGAACCCCTGGCTGCCGAGGAGACGGGCGACCTCCCGTGCCTTCTCGTAGTAGACACCCCCGGGGGCCTCGCGGGCCGAACCGAATATGCTCACGGCATGTCCGATCTTTGACAGCTCTTCGATGGCATCGACAAACTCCGCCATGATCCGGAAGATACGCCATGATTCCTCGATGGACAAGGCATCTACCAGATACTGTTTCTCTTCCATATACCCTCCAAAAAACGTCCACCGCCCGGGGAGCTCTTCTCCCGTTGCACTGCCGTTATCCGTGCATCATGCTACCGAGGAGACCACTTCCGCCTTCTCGCGGCCTTGGCCACTCTCCTCCGAGCCTCCAGGGCTTTTCTCTTCTTCTTGACTGACGGTTTCTCGTACGCCCTGCGCAGTTTGAGTTCCTTGAAGAATCCGCTCTTTGAGAGCTTGTTCTTCAGTATCTTCAAGGCCCTTTCAACATCGTTATCGAACACTCGTACTTCCATGAGTAATCACCTCCTTTCGTATCGCAGTGGTCGGCATTCCATGCGGGATCAGACGTATTACATACACAATTGAGACAAAAAAAGGGGGCAGAACGACCTCGCAACACAGTCGCCTTCCACCCCTGATCTGTACCTATGCGACTATCACTCTCCCTGCAGAAGACCCTTCAGGGTCTCTATGAACTCCCGGTTCTCCTCTGTTGTTCCGACCGTCACCCGCATACAGTTTCTGAGGATGGCGGGAGACGCAAAATTCTTGATCAGTATACCCTTATCGACCAACTGGCTGTATATATCATCTTTTTCCGTAACACAACTAAAAAGGATAAAATTCGCGTCCGAAGGGTACGGGGTAATCCCGTCAATGGCCATGAGCTCCCGGGAGAGCCACTCCCTGCCCGCGATGATCCTGGTCACCGGTTCGAGAAATTTCTCGCTGTGTTCGACAAATAACCCTCCGGCGACCTGCGAGAAGATGTTCACATTATAGGGGAGCCTCACCTTGTTCAGATGGTGAACCAAAGAAGGGTGCCCGACAAGGACCCCCAGTCTCAGGGCCGCCAGCCCCACCTTGGAGAGGGTTCTCAATATAACCAGATTGTCCCACCGGTCGAGATCGTGGAGAAAGGTCTTCCCCGAGAAATTGCCGTAGGCCTCGTCGAGAACAACAAGCCCGTCGGACGCGGCCAGGATCTCCTCGACCGCCTCTCTGTCGAAACACCTGCCTGTGGGGTTGTTGGGGTAGCTTAAGAATATGAGTGAGGGGTGGGCGTCGGCCATGGCGCCAAGCATGGCGTCTGCATCCAGATCAAACTGGTCGTTCAGAGGGACGTCCACCACACGGTGCCCCGTGTTCCGGGCACTGATCCCGTACATGGCGAAGGTGGGGCTCGGAAACAGCACGCTGGAGGGCGAAGAGGCACCGACGGCCGTCAGCAGGATATGGATGAGTTCGTCAGACCCGTTCCCGATCAGAACCATCTTCTCGTCCACTCCGTAATACCGGGCAAAGGCATCCCTCAGACCGGGAGAACCGGGGGTCGGATAGCGGTTCAGAGAGACCTCCTCAAGGCGTTCGAAGATGATGCGCTTCAGGGAGGGAGAGAGCGGGTAGGGGTTCTCATTGGCGTCCAGCTTGATCCGGCATGGTTGCTCCTCGGCCGGGTACGCCTCCTGCGAAAGCACCCCCCTCTTTATGATCTTTTCGATATCCACTCCCTCATCCCCGCCCTTTCATGTTCCATTCGTCCCGCAGATATTTGTCTTCAAGGAGTCTTTCCTTCAGGGCCTCCTCCGTTGGGGACAGCCCCCCCTCCACCAGGCGGACATGGAGTACCTCTTCAAATCCCGCCGCGATGTCCCGGCAGAGGTCATGTATGCTGACACTTCCTCCGATCGTCTCCCGGACGGAGGTGACGGCTTCCCTGATCTTCCGCACGCCTCTGCCGGCATCCTCTGCATCCCCCAGCGTCGCGCAGACCACCAGCGGATCGAAATCAATCAGGACGGACCCGTGTTGGAGGAAGACGCCCCGGGCCCGCACCTGGGCGCTGCCGCAGATCTTTCTGCCGCTCGCGAGGAGCTCGTTCTTGTACGGGGTGGCGAAGCAGAACCCCGCCGCCGATCCGGTCCCGCCGCGGCCCTTCTCGACTATCTGCACGTCGATCCCGGACTTGGCAAGGCCCCGTATAAGGCACCCGCTGATCGTCCGGTATGTCTCAACAACGTCGGAAGAGAAAAGAGGGGAGCTTTCCCTGGCCACCAGGGAATAGGTCAGATCGCCGCCGTGGAGAACCGCCTTTCCCCCGGTCGGCCGCCGAACGATCCTGATTCCCTTGTCGCGGCAATACAGACAATCGATCTCCTCCTCGGCGTCCTGGAAGTATCCAACGGAGACAGCCGGCTCTTCCCATCCGTACAGCCTGAGGACGGGAGAGGTCCCTCCCTGCTGGTGTGCCCTGAATATGGCCTCATCGATGGCCATATTCTCAAAGGGATCATGCCGCTTGAAAGGGATCAATCTCCATGTGTCCACCTGGCGTCACTCTTCCTCCTCGTTCGCCTCTATGTAGTCCGCGTACGCCTCCGCATCCAGCAGATTATCGATCTCGCCGAAATCCCGTATCTCAACGGCGATCATCCATCCCGTATCATAGGTATCACTGTTGAGGATGCCCACGTCATCGGCGAGGTCCTCATTGACGCTGACAATCTCGCCGCTCACGGGAGAGATCAGTTCGGTGGTCACCTTGACGGATTCTATCACACCGAAAGGTTCCCCCTGCTCAACCGACGAATCCACCGGGTACAGTTCCACCGACAGGATCTCGTCCAGTTTATCCTGGGCATAATCTGTTATCCCTACCGTGGCAACATCCCCATCGATCCTCGCCCATGTATGCTCGCTGCTGTACATCAAATCATCTGGAAACGACATAAGGCAACACCCTCAAAGAGTTATAGTATTCTCAAATCCTTGGACATCCTTGTCAGGATCTCGCATCCGTCCCGCTTGACCATGACGGTGTCCTCTATCCGCACCCCCCACAGACCGGGGATATAGATGCCGGGTTCCACCGTGATGATCATCCCCTCCTCCAGGACATCTTCCGCCCGCCCGGAGAGCCGGGGGGGTTCGTGAACCATCAGGCCGACCCCATGCCCGGTCCCGTGTGCAAAACAGGCTCCGTACCCCGCATCATCAATATGGCCCCTGGCGACGGCATCGATATCCCTGCAGGGAACCCCCGCCCGTACCGCATCGATTGCCTTGTCATGTGCCTCCTTGACGACGGCATACACCGCTGCCTGTTGTTCCGTTATGCTCCCCACGGCAACGGTGCAGGTCTCATCCGAGTGATACCCCCGGCAGACGGTCCCGTAATCGATGGTCACAAAATCACCGCCCCGTATCTCGCATGACCCGGGGGTTGCGTGAGGGAGGGCCGAGTTGCTGCCGGAGGCCACGATCGTCTCGAACGAGGGCCTGTCCCCTCCGGCCTGCCTCATGTTCATCTCCAGGATCGCGACAACATCCCGTTCGGAGATGCCGGGTTCGATATACTCCAGCGTTTCCGTGAGGGCATACGCCGCTATCCGGGCGGCCTCCCGGAGAAGGGCGACTTCATCCGCATCCTTTACGATTCGTATGCGCTCTATCTCCCCCGACAGGGGTTTGAGAAAGACACCGTCCGCCCGGCCCTGCAACGCGAGGTAGCTGTCAAGCGTCACGGCGGGGGCCTCGATCCCCACCCGTTTCAGCCCCAGATCGGAGAGTACGCCGACTATCCCGTCCGTCCTGTCGCTGAACTCGCGGATATCGCACGCCGCGGCTTCCTCTTTCGCCTGCGTCGTGTATCTCCCGTCCACCAGCAGCACGGATCGATCCGCGCCCACCACGAGGACCCCGTCGCTCCCGGCAAAACCCGTCAGGTAGAGGATATTCGCCTCTCCGAAAAAAAGAATCCCCTCCACTTCAAACCCGGGCAGCATGGCCCGCACGCGCCGGATTCGGCCGTCCAACCCGTGGGGTTCATCGGGTTTCTCTCTCCTGCAGTCCACTGAGCCACCTGTCCAGTTCATCGACGATCGGTTTCCACCCCTGCTCGGTCAGATCACGCACACGCGCGGCGCACTCCCTGGCATCGAGGTTTTCCGGGTCCTTCTCCAGTATCTTGTCGATAATTTCCCCGGCCATCCGGAAGTGTCCCTGCCTGAGATACAGCCTGGCCAGGGTTATGGTATAAAAATCATCCGATATGGCAAGGGGATCGATGTCTCCACCGTCTCCGGTGTCGGCATCCTGCAGCGCCGCTATCTTTTCGGATACACTCCTTGCCGCAGATGTACCGGGATTGAGCTCCATGAACCTCTGATAGGAGCGTACCGCCTCATCGATCATTCCCTCCCGCCGGTACGCGTCCCCCAGGACCTCGTATGCCTGAGATTGATCCCGTACGGCGGCATGCCACTGTTCGATAATCGTTTCGGCCTCCGCCGGTCTCCCCATCCGAGCCCAGCATGACGCCCTCACAAGATGGGCATCCGCATCCCCCGGGAAACGCTTCAGCCGGGCATCTGCGAGGGCGATGGCGTCACCATAACGCCCCTCGTCTATGTCCGCCATGGCATCCGACAGAAAATCCTCTCTCTCCTCCAGATATGTTTCTTCCATCACCTGTTATCAACCTGGATCTTATTACCGGCAATTCCCTGAAAAATCAATTGACATAATTCATATCGCGGTGATATTTCTCTTACCCTTATTTACAGAACTCTTTCAATGAAAATGTAATATGACTCCTTCAAATATTCAATCGATAAAATACCTCTTCGTGGTCTCCCTGCTCCTGGCCAACATTCTGGCATCCAAGATCGTTGCTGTGGGAGGGTTGGTGCTCCCTGCGGCGATCATTCTGTATCCCCTCACCTTTCTCTTCACCGATGTGGTGGCCGAGGTGGAGGGGAAAAAGAGCGCCGGCTCCCTCGTCATGACGGGCTTTTACCTGTCTCTGTTCATGGTGCTCGTCATACTGATCGGCAAGCTGCTCCCGCCGGCGGGATTCTGGAAACACCAAGAGGCATACGACATCATCCTCGGGTCGACGCCGCGGATCGTCCTGGCATCGATGGCCGCCTACCTGATCTCCCAGCACCACGATGTCTGGGCCTTCCACTGGTGGAGGGAAAGGACGGCAGGGCGGTACCTGTGGCTGAGAAACAACCTGTCGACGATCGTATCCCAGTTGATCGACTCCGTTCTCTTCATCGGGATCGCCTTCTGGGGAACGGTCTCTCCGGGAACGCTCGTCACGATGATCCTCAGCCAGTATATCGTCAAGGTGGGAATCGCCCTTTTCGACACCCCCTTCTGTTACCTGCTCGTGAGGCTGTATGGAAGCGATAGAAAACATCTACAGGAAGCGTGAGTACGAGGTCGTCGTACGCTTTCCGGAATTTACCTGCCTGTGCCCCAAGACGGGCCAGCCCGACTTCGCGGAGATACTGATAACGTACGTGCCGGACGCCTTCCTGGTCGAGCTCAAATCACTGAAGCTATACCTGAACTCCTATCGCGACCGGGGGATCTTTCACGAAGAGGCGGTCAACACGATCCTCGACGATTTTGTGGAGACGATCCGCCCCCGCAGGGTGGAGATCGTCGGGACCTTCAACGTGCGCGGCGGCATCCACACAACGGTACGGGCACAATACCCCGGCCCCTCCCGGGCATAGAGAGCCGGTTACCCCGCTTCCGAGACTATCGTCGGGGTCACAAAGATCAGGAGCTCCCTCTTTTCGTTGCTGACCGTCTTGTATTTGAAGAGCCAGCCCAGGATGGGTATCCTGGATAGGAAAGGAACCCCTGATACCGAATCGGTCTCCGTCATCTTATACACGCCGCCGATCACGATCGTGTCTCCGTCTCTTACCACCACCGTCGATTCCACCGAACTGGTGTTGATGGGGGGGGTCTCGACGCGCAACCCTGTTGCGGGGTCGGTCTCCCAGTCCGCATAATCGTTGCTGGCATTCACCTTGATGGATATCTTCCCCTCCGGAGTGATGATCGGCGTCACCTCCAGTTTCAGGGTCGCCTCCTTGAATTCCGTCGACGTATTGCCGTCGCTGTCGGTCACCGTATAGGGGATCTCTTCCCCCTGCTTGATCGTCGCCGTCACGCTGTCGAGGGTGGTGACCTTGGGGGACGAGATGATCTTACCGTCACCGGTGGTTTCGAGGGCCGCCAGCTTGGCATTCAGGATCATCCTGCTCGTCCCGTACAACAGGCCGATCGCCGGTGCGGCAACGGTGGTGGCCGATGGAAAGTTGACTGCCACGTTGCTTCCGGTCAATCCTATCCCCGAACCGCCGGGAATCGCGGTCACCGTCCCCGAGGAGGCGCTCCCGATCCCCATGGCAAAATCCCCCGCCTTGAGACCGGCCCCCCACCGGACGCCCAGTTCCTGGGCGAAGGTGGTCGACACCTCCACGATCTTCGCCTCTATGGAGATCTGCCTGAGCCTCCCCTCGGCGACATCCTTTTCCTTCTGCTCCTCCTCGGCCCTTTTGAGCTCCTCGAGGGGAAGGACCGTGATGACCCGTCCCGACTGTTTCTGGCCGAGGCCGTTTATCTCAAGGAGGGCGTCCAGGGCCTGATCCCAGGGAACCTTCTCCATGTGCACGGTCACCTCGGCCTTCACATTCGGGCCCGCGATGATATTGAACCCGCTCACCTCCGATATCAGCCTGAACACGCTCTTGATATCGGCATCCTGGAAATCGAGGGATATCTCTTCGCCGGTGTATTCGCCCTCCCTCTCCGATCGGGGTTCACCACCCGCGCGGGCGGCTTTGTCCTTCCGATCCATCGCAGTGACGGGGCCCCTGTCGGATTGCCTTCCGTAAGAAAGGGCGGAGACATCGAAATCGACAATAACCCGGGGGCCGTCCTTCCGGTACCGGTAGGGGGTCATCCGTTCCAGGAATATCCGCGCGCCGGCCGACGGATTCCCCTCCGCCACCCATCGGGAGAGGGATACCTTCTCGATAATGTTCAGGCCTTCACCCGTGTGCTCCCTCTTCATCCCCGCAGGGAGGAATACCCCCTTCAGGGTTACCGAAAGGACGGTATCCGATTCTCTCGACACATCGAAATCGGCCGCTTCGGACAGGAGAATGGAGACCCGTTCCCTGCCCCCGACCTTTGCGAGCATTACTTCTTTGATAGAGGGCCCGGTCACATGCTCCCCGGGCTGTTCCAGGGCGGGGAGAGTCCCCCCCGACGGCCCGTCGCCGACGGCTGCACAGCCGGATAGGAGCAGCAGCCCCAGCATGAAAAAACGAACAAAAGGAGTGGTGATTCTTTCTGGTTTCATGGATTTTCTCCATCTTTCTTGAGCACAAGGATGACTTGTCCCGTGCGTATGGTGCCTGAGGAATCTTGTATCTTCTCCGACACGACCACGCTGTCGGAGCGTATCTCTGCCACTCTGCCCTCATTGCTTCCGATACGGGTGCCCCTGCGAAGAGTATACCATTTCCCTCCGGGGGCCTGTACGATGGCAATCTCCTTATGAAAGGTCCGAACGATTCCCATCAGGCGAAACTCCTCGACGGAAAACCTCCGCAGGGGGGAGAGAGGGACCGCCGTTGCCCCCTTTTCCACGATCTCGATAAACGGTTTGAAGGGATCCGGTTTCCCTTGGGGATTGTACCGGTAGAGATCGGCAGCCGCTCCCTCCGTGTCGCCGCACAAGACCGAGGTCGCCACAGGGAGCAGAAGCAGCGCTCCACATATCGCGACGGCCCAGAGGCGGGTGCGACTATTTTTTTTGTTCATGCCCCTTCTCATCCATCTTCTCCAGAAACATGTATATCTTCATCAGGCAGTCGGCCTGCAAGAGGTTACTCCCGGCGTCTTTTTCCATCCCCTTCTTGATTTCAACATCGGTTACGGTGGCTATGCGCGGGAGATGTGCGACGCTGTCGAAAAAAACGGCGATATCGTTGTACCGGCCCGCAACGGTGATCCTGACCGGTATCTCTGCATAAAACTCCTGCGGAACGGGGGCCATCGGTTCGAACAGGATAAAATCAAGTCCGGCGCTCCTCCCCGCTTCGGAGACTGATGTGAGCAGGCGGGGGATTTCCTTCTGCTCCGGCAACTTGGCGAGAATGATCTCGAGGTCCTTCTCAAGTACGGCTATCTCGTGCCGGTGCTGCTCTATCTGCACCGCTACCTGCTGCCGTGCCGCTGTCTGCCGTTCGACAGTCTCCAGAGTATCTTCCAGCCGGCTCTTCTGCTCAAAGGCCGGCTGAAAACAATAGACCCAGTAGAAATAGGCAAGGAGGAGAAGGATCCCGAGGAGGATTGCCAGCTTTTTCCCGCCGGACAGGCGCTGTATGTCATCCAGGTCTATGGCCATCCGTTATCCCTCCGCCACCGTACAGAGGAGGACAAACCCCATCAGCTTCACTCCCGAAATAGTCGTCTGCCTCGATGCGATGAGATCTACCACCCCGATATAGGGGGATTCTTCGAGTCTTCTCATGAATTGTGCAATCGCCGGATTGTCGAGGGCCACCCCCTCGATCCGCACCGTGTCTCCCTTCTTGGCAATGCCGGTGAGCCATTCACTCTGCGGGGAAATCCGGGAGGCAAGTTCATCCATGATATGGACCGAACAGCTCCGGTTCTTCTCAAGATTTGTGATGATCTCTATCTTTTGTTCCAGTGTTTTCTTATCCGTTTTAAACTGTTCCAGATCTCCCGTCACCGCGGCAAGGGCGCCCAGCCTGGCGCGTGCTGATTCGACTTCTGCCTCCAGCCTCGCAATATCACTACCGGTATGGAGATGCAGAAGTATCAGGAGAAGAAAGAATACCCCCAGGGAGGCCACCCCGATAACCACCTGACGCTGGAGGTTCGCCTTTTTCTTTTCTTCACGATATGGCAGGAGATTGATTCGTATCATGATCCATCAGCCCCCCTCAGAGCCAAGCCGACCCCGACGACGGCGATGTGACCGGCCTCCCGCAGATACGAAGGGCTGAAGATATCCCTATCGTACCGTATATTCTTGAAAGGATTGAATAGTTCCACATCGCAGTGAAATTTCTCTCTCATGACGTCAGCCATGCCCGGTATGCCGGCGCATCCCCCGCTGAGAAGGATGCGGCCGATGGGCGATCCGCTCACCGCCGAGCTGCAGTAATCGAACGACCTCCCTATCTCCGAAAAAATGGGCTCAAGATAATCGAGAATCTTTTTCCCCGCCTCGCCGCCTTTGCCCGCCTCCTCGATCTTCATGATCTCGGCTTCCTCGAAAGAGATGTCGAGTTTCTTTTGCAGGATCCGCGTGACGGAATCTCCACCTGACATGATATTTCTCGTAAAAACGGATTCTTCGTCGCTGATAATATTGATGTTGGTTATGCTCGCACCGATATTGACCAGGGCAATGATATCATCGGGCTCAAAGTCATAGCTCTCCCCGTAGGCCGTCTCCAGCGCGAAGGAATCGACGTCCATCACCGCCACTCGTGATCCGGCCTTCTCGATCGCATGGACATAACTTTCGGTCACTTCTTTCTTTGCGGCGGCGATGACGACCTCCATCTGGCCGGGATCGTTCTCCCGCTGATCGCATATATGAACGTCAAAATTGACATCCCGGATATCATCGAACGGCAGATATTCTCCGGCCTCGTCGATGATAAAATCCCGCAACTCCCCCTCTTCCATCCTCCGGAAGGTGGCCTTCTTGATCATGACGACATGCCCCGAAAGGGCCGTTACGACATCCCTCCCCCTGTACCGGGCCACCTTGAACAGCTCCTGTATCTTCTTGACGAGGGCATCGTGATCCCGGATCAGACCGTGTTCTATAATCCCTCTTTCCAGAGCTACCTGTGCAAAACCCGCCAGGGTCCATCCCTCCGGGGTATCCTTGAGCTCAACAAGCTTGATCCGGCTTGATCCTATGTCGACTCCCGCGACCTTTCCGCCTCCGGGCAGCAGATCTTTTACTGAAACCATCCGGCCACCACGCCTAATCGATGAACTGATACACCCGATCGCCCTCTCGGACCATGCCGAGTTCTCTCCGCGCCACTGTTTCAATGTAGCGCACGTCGCCTTTGAGCAGTCCTATCTCTCTTTTCAACTCGTTGTTCTCATTGACAATGCACTCGTTGGCTTCTTTCAGTGCCACGTGCTTTTCCCGCAGCACACGATAGTCCAGAAGCCCCCTGTCCCCGAAAACCATGAGGAGCACCATCACAACGAAAAGCCCTGCGAGAAGCCTGCTCACCTTCATACATCACCTTCCCCCTGCAGAGGGTCGCACCTCCTCTCTTCTAAAGAGAGCAACAAGTATGCCACCCTGGGTTGTATCTCGTCAATGCAGGCATCCCGGCAGGCCCCGATCCCCTCCGGCACCGGGGAATATGTCTGCCGTGTATTCCGCAACTCCCTCATAAAAAAGGGGTTTATCCCTCCTTTGTCCCGGAGTGATACCCCCTGTCCGAAGCGGTATTTCGGCCATCGTGATCCAGAACGGAAGCTGTGAGATGGAGCCTCTGCTCATTCCGCCCTTCTTCCCCGGTGAAAAACGGTGTTTTTCACCGGTTGTGACCGTTTTTTTATGCGATTGCCGGCCATCTGCGCGGTCGGCAAAAACGCAGGAGTGAATCAGGCGCCGTCAGAGGGGAGAAGCTGCTGAGGCTCCCCGAGGAGAAACTCTCCCCTTTCGATCCAGCCTTTCAGGATAGTGGCGATTTCCCGGGCCTTGTAGTAACTGGACAGCGGAGCAGTAAGGATGACCTTGCCGTCAAGTTTCATCTTGCCGCTTCTCAGCTCTTTATAGCTCACTTCTCCTATGCTCTGCGCCTTACCGTTCGGGTAGTCAACACCATAGTCGTAGACCTGCGCAAAGATATCGTCATCCTTTACGGCCGTGTATCGGGCCATTTCCTCATTGAGTATCGGTATGGGCACGCCTATCCCGACATAGAGGGATACCCCGTAGCCGAGCATGCTCGCCCCGACCAGCCACCGGGGCTCCATCTCTTTCAGGTTGCCTATGACCGCCAGCGTCCCCGCCCCCTCCTTGGGAACACCGTTCTTTCCCCTCAGCACATTCGGATTGTGCTGGGTTCCGGGCCAGGCTACAAACCCCTGGGCTCCGCAGAGGAATATCCGCGTGCCGATCCCGATGGTCTTGAAGTAGGGGTCATTCAGCAAGGGGCTGAGCTGCCCCGATGTGGAGTACGTTGCGTTCGCCATGTCGGGCCTGAGCACGCCCATATAGGTATAGATCGTCCGGTCGGACATATTCACCGCACAGCTGTAATTCTGATAGGCGTTCCGCGGGTTGAAGAGGACGGCGTCCCTGAGGTCGTGTATGGTGATGCTCTTCTCATACCGGCGCGCGGGATAGCAATCCGTCCCGTAGGATTCGAGGCGCAGCCGGACGGCCTTCCCCGCAACGAGGTCTTCCAGGACATGCCCTCCGCCGTAGTTGAACTCGCCCGGGTGGATGCTGTTGAGGGGATCTCCCTCGGCCACCTCGGTGGCCCCGATGTAACAGTCCACTGCGGCGATACCGCCGTAAGCGGGAACCCCGTTGAGCCATACCTTCGATGCCCGGATCTTGGGGGAGGTATGTCCGAAATTGAGGAAGGCTCCCGAGGAGCACATGGGGGCGAAGGTCCCGGTCGTGACGACGTCCACCTCTCTGGCCGCCGCGACCTCCCCTTTCTCCTCGACGATCCCGATGATCTCCTCGGCGGTGACGACGACGGCCTTGCCCTCTCTGATCTTCTCGTTGATCTCGTGGTAGGTCTTGTTGACCGTGTACTGTTTCATCCGACCAGCATCTCCCGCATCCCGTATCTGCACTGTGGAAATACACCAAATAGGCTAATAAAACAATAAAAAATCCCTGCCGTGGCACCGGGCAGGGATCTGTATGTGTTCATCAACGCTGCTGTGGGATCCCCCCCCCGATCAACCCGTGTGCCCGAAACCTCCCGTGCCCCTCGCCGTCATTTCAAGGTCGTCGCTGATCTCCTCCCATGAGACCCGGTACACCCGGTGGATGACCATCTGGGCGATGCGATCCCCCCTCTTGATGACAAAGGGCTGTGCGCCGTGGTTGATGATCAGGATCTTCACCTCCCCCCGGTAATCGGCATCGATGGTTCCGGGGGCGTTCAGTATGGTGACCCCGGCCTCAACGGCCAGACCGCTCCGCGGCCGTATCTGGGCCTCGTAGCCGGAGGGGAGCGCGATGGCAATCCCTGTCGGTATCAATCCCCTCTCACCGGGGAGCAGGGTTATCTCTCCCTCCACCGCCGCGCAGATATCCATTCCAGCGGAGGCTCCCGTCATGTAACAGGGAAGGGGGAGTTCCTCCCCGAGCAATCTCTTGACGGAAACCACCACTTCGTTATTCAAGGGCATCCTTCCTGCTCAATCGTATCTTCCCACCTCTGTCGATATCGATGACCTTGACGCGGACGGTATCACCCTCACTGAGCACATCGGTCACCTTCTCCACCCTTCTGTTGTCCAGCTGGGATATATGCACCAGTCCGTCCGTGCCGGGGAGTATCTCCACAAAGGCTCCGAAGTCGAGGATCTTTTTCACCGTACCCTCGTAGATCCTTCCGATTTCCGGTTCTTCGGTCAGCGCCTTGACCATGGCGATCGCCCGTGCCGCCGACTCGCCGTCGCAGGAGGCGATGGTCACCGTGCCGTCATCTTCCACATCGATCGACACCCCCGTCTCGCTGATAATGTGTCGGATATTCTTTCCTCCAGTTCCGATAACGTCCCGTATCTTCTCCTGCTTGACCATGAGAGTGGTAATCCGCGGAGCGTACCGGGAAAGATCTCCCCGAGGGGCATCAATGGTTTCACGCAGTTTATCGATAATGAAAACCCTCCCCTCCCGTGCCTGATACAGGGCGTCCTTCAGTATCCCCTGGGCCAGCCGGTCGACCTTGATATCCATCTGGAGGGCGGTGATCCCTTTCTTCGTGCCGCATACCTTGAAGTCCATATCCCCGGCATGGTCCTCATCCCCGAGGATGTCGGAGAGAATCACCACGTCGTCTCCCTCCTTGAGGAGTCCCATGGCGATCCCCGCAACGGTATCTCTGACCGGGACACCGGCATCCATGAGTGAGAGAGACCCGCCGCATACGGTTGCCATGGAGGACGAGCCGTTTGAGGACAATATCTCGGAAACGAGCCTGATCGTATAGGGAAACTCCTCATGGGGGGGGAGGAGGGGAAGTAACGCCCTCCGTGCAAGAGCACCATGCCCGATCTCTCTCCTTCCGGGACCCCGCAGGGGTCTGGCTTCCGCCACGGAATAAGGAGGAAAGTTATAGTGGAGCATAAAGGTCCGCATCTCTTCCCCGTCTATGAAGTCCAGCCGCTGTTCGTCCGAAGAGGTTCCCAGCGTGAGGGCGACCAGTGCCTGCGTCTCTCCCCTGGTGAACAGCCCGGACCCGTGCGCTCTCGGAAGGATACCGACTTCGCACGTAATCGGCCTGATATCCGTGGTGGACCTGCCGTCTATCCTCCTCTTATCCGCCAGTATCATATTCCGGATGATCTCCCGCTCGAGTTCTTCAAAAACAGTCCCCGCCCGGGGGTCAAGACCTGCCTCGCCGCTGCTCAGCTCCTCCACCATCTTTTTCTTGACCTCTGCCCTCTTGGCATACCGCTCCAGCTTCTTCTCCTCGCGATAGGCCTCTTGGAGCGCGGTATAGACGATGTTTCTGACCCTCTTCCGGAGGTCATCGCTGATCTCGGGCGGTTCGAACTCTCTCTTGGCCTTGCCCACAGTCCGGCAGATATTATCCTGGAGTTCGATCGCCGGTTTCATTGATTCCAGTCCGAAGGCAATGGCGGCAAGGATCTCGTCCTCAGGGATCTCGGAGGCCCCCCCTTCCAGCATGACGAGATTGACACCGAAGCCCCCCTCCCCACCGTCGGAAGGGACCTTCCTCCCGACAAGGAACAGATCCATGTCGCTCTTCTCCATCTGTTCGTCCGAGGGGTTGCACACCAGCGCGCCTTCCACCCTTCCCACACGCACCCCCGCGATGGGACCCTTGAACGGGATGTCCGACATGCAAAGGGCCACGGAGGTTCCGAGCATAGCCGCGACGTCGGAATCATGTTCATCATCCACGGAAAGGACCGTGGCGACTATCTGGGTTTCATAACAATATCCATCGGGGAAAAGGGGGCGTATGGACCGGTCGATAATCCTCGAGGTCAGGATCTCCTTCTCGTTAAGACGCCCCTCCCTCTTGAAAAATCCGCCGGGGATCTTCCCCGCCGCAAAGGTTTTCTCCTGATAGTCCACTGTCAGGGGCAGAAAATCTCCCCCCTCGCGCGCACTCTTCAGGGAGACGGCGGTCACCAAGACGAGGGTATCGCCATAGGCAACCAGGGCGGAACCGTCCGCCTGCCCGGCGAGATAATTCGTCTTGATGGACACATCTCTTCCCGCAAGAGTCGTTTCAAATACTTCTCTCATATGATATGGGTACTCCTTCTATTTTTTTATCTTCTCAGTCCGAGACGCTTGATAAGCTCCCGGTATCGTTCTATATCCTTCTTCTTGAGGTAATCGAGCATGTTCCTCCTCTGTCCCACCAGTTTCAACAATCCCCTCCGGGAATGATGATCCTTCTTGTGGGTCTTGAAGTGCTCCGTCAGGTACTCGATCCTCCCGCTCAGAAGCGCGATCTGAACCTCCGGAGATCCGGTATCCCCCTCATGAGTCTGAAAATCGGCGATTATCTCTTTCTTCCTTTGTTCATCTAACACAGCTGCCTTTCCTCCCTTATTTATTATATCGTTTGTTGTTTCAGTTAAGAACCCTTAAAATCCTGACCGCCTGCCGTTCATCACTCATCAGAGGAAGCTCCCCGGGAGAGAACAGCATCTTCGCAACGGCGACAATGCCGCCATCTTTCGTGACGAATTTTATCAGATCTCCTCTCTCCGGCAAAGGGCTGTTTTTACCCTGCAAGATGCCGCAATCGGGCTGATATCCTTTTCGTATCCTGTCCGCGGTACCCTGATCAACAACAACCGCACCCATCTCGGGGAGCGTCTCCGCCAGAGGGATGATATTCTTCTCAACAGTTTCGATTAGTTCCACGGCAGCAAGTCCCTCAAGTGATATGGCGTCTTTCTGACTGAATCCGCCGCTTCGTGTCCTCCTGAGATCGAAGAGACAGGCCCCGCACCCCAGTTCTTCACCGATATCGGCACACAGTGACCGGATATAGGTCCCCTTCGAACAGGAAACGGTAAAAGTCACATACGGCACCTTGACCTCTTCCACATTGATGCGGTGCACCGTCACCTTTCTCAGGGGGGGCTCAATGTCAATCCCTCGGCGTGCCCACTTATAGAGAGGTTTCCCTTTGAACTTGACGGCGGAATATGTCGGGACCCTCTGTTCGATCGGGCCGACGAAACCCTCCACTGTTTTCTCTATCTCCTCTTCACGCAGACGGGGCTCACAACGGGACAGCACCGTACCCTCCCTGTCGAGGGTGTCCGTTCTGACTCCCAGGAGCATCGTGGCCCGGTATTCCTTGTCATCATGCAAAAAGAACCGTGTAAGTTTCGTCGCCTCATTGATGCAGACGGCAAGGACCCCGGTTGCCAACGGGTCGAGCGTCCCCGCATGTCCGACTTTTTTCGCCCCGAGCAGCTTTTTAACGTCGCGGACGACATCATGGGACGTCCTGCCGGGTGGTTTATCAATGATCAAGACTCCATCCATATCAAAGACTGTACACCGGGAGATGGGGGTCACATCGACGCCGCTATCGCATCGAGCACCCTCCCCCTGACGGTTTCAAAATCCCCTTCAACCCTGCAGGCGGAGGCGTTTTTATGCCCTCCCCCTCCCAGCGTGCCTGCGATCTTTTCCACATCGACGTCTCCCTTGGATCGCAGGCTTACCTTAAACCGGCCCTCGGAAACCTCGTAACAGTAGACGGCAACCTCGACATCCCGTATCGAACGGACCATGTCGACGAGGCCCTCCGTATGTTCCGGGAGCGCCCCCTCCCTGCGGAGCATCTCCTGCGTGACCAAGATGACCCCTACCTTTCCCGCCTCATACAATTGCAGAGTATCGAGAACTTTTCCCAGCAGTCGAATCTGCACAGCGGGTTTGGCCTCGAAGATATTTTTCGCGATATAGCGGCAATCGGCGCCCTTCTCAACCAGATCGGCCGCCACCCGGAAGGTGGCACTCCCCGTGTTGGAGTACTGAAAACTGCCGGTGTCCGTGAGGACGGCCGTGTATAGATTCGTCGCAACATCTCGCGTAATACCAATCCCCATATGCGTCAGGAGACGATGGATCATCTCCCCCGTGGAACTCGCCTCGGAGTCGGTCAGCAATATCTTCGCGAAGGTCCCGACGGAGAGATGGTGGTCGATATTGATGACATTCGGTATGGAGCGTATCTTGTCCTGTTCGTCTCCAACCCGGGAGATATCACTGCAGTCCAGGACAAATACCGCATCAAACCTCTCGACGGATTCCAGGGAATGGACGATCTCCTCCGCGCCGGGGAGAAAGGCGTACACGGTCGGCGTTACGTCTTGATTGTACACGACGGCATCCTTCCCCATGCCGCGCAGGACATGGTACAGGGCCAGCTCCGATCCCAGGGCGTCACCATCCGGCCTCACGTGGGAGGTGATCAGAAAGGTGGCGCAGGAATGTATGACGCCGGCAATCTCGTCAAGCATCTTTCTCTATCTCCGCCAAGAGCCGGTCAATACGGTCTCCATAGGCAAACGACGCGTCATGGGTGAAACTGACCTCAGGGACATGGCGAAGGCGGAGCCGTTTTCCCAGTTCCCTCCGCAGAAAACCGGCGGCTCGATGCAGGCCTCTGAGGGTTTCGTCGCTGCATACATTCTGTCCCATCCGGACGAAAAAGACCTGCGCCTGGCGGAGGTCATCCGTCACCCGGACACCGGTAACCGTTATCTCCTGCAGCTGCGGATCGTTGATCTGCCGCAACAGGATATCCGCCATCTCGACCTTTATGAGATCGGCGACCCTGTCAGCTCTGCGGAAGCCCGTCGATTCCATCGTCCCCGTCACTCCCCCAGGCATCCGAAACGGTAGAGATCTCTCTGCTCACACCAATCACATCCGCCAGTTGCAGCCCTTCGATAAAATTCACAATCTTATCCATCTTCGAATTCACAAAACCCTTCTCGTTCCCCACCATGCTGAACCCGATCCGGCATCTCTTCCAGCTGTTGTACGCTCCCACCTCAGCGATGGAAACGTTGAATGCGTTCTTTGTCCGGCCCAGGATCCTCCGCAGGACCGCCCTCTTCTCCTTCAACGATCTGCTGCCCCCGACAAAGAGATCTACGATTCCCGTACCGACCACCATCAGGAAACAACCCCCGACACATCAGGCGCCATCCCGCCCGCATCATGGAAAAGGGCCGCTACAGCTTTCTGGCTACCGCCTCCCTCGTATACGCCTCTATGACATCCCCTTCCCTGATATCATTGAAGTTTTCTATCCCGATACCGCATTCAAAACCGGAGGAAACCTCCTTTGCATCATCCTTGAATCTCTTGAGCGACAGGAAGGTTCCCTCATGGATCACCACTCCGTCCCGCAGGAGCCTCAGCCGGGCAGCCCTGGTTATCTTGCCGTCCGTCACGCGGCTCCCCGCAATCGTGCCGACCTTCGATACCTTGAACACCTGAAGCACCTCGGCGCGTCCCTGAACCGCCTCCTCATACACCGGTTCGAGGAGCCCCTCCATGGCATTCTTTACATCCGCAATGGCATCGTATATAACATCGTACAGCTTGACGCTCACCCCTTCCCTTTCGACAATCTCCAAGACCCGCGCATCAGGCCTGACCTTGAATCCGATGATGATCGCATCGGATGCGGACGCCAGCATTACGTCCGTCTCGGTGATCGCACCCGCGGAGGAGTGAACCAGCTTCAGTTTCACATCGTCCGTACTGAGTTTCAGAAGGGCGTCCGAGAGGGCCTCCACCGACCCCTGTACGTCGGCCTTGATAATAACATTCAGCTCTTTGGCCCCCTCCTGTATCCGTTCATACAACTGCTCGAGGGTGATCTTCGACGTCCGGGAGAGTTCCCGCTCCCGTTCCTTCTTCAGCCAGTGATCGCTGATGATGCGCGCCTTCTTTTCATCCTCCACGGACACAAAATCCATCCCGGCCTGCGGTACGCCGGAGAAGCCAACAACCTCGACCGGCATGGAAGGCCCCGCCTCCTTGACCCTGCGGCCCGTGTCGTCGGTCATGGCCCGTACTCGCCCGTACTCCATCCTCGAGACGACGGCATCTCCCTCTCTCAGGGTCCCCTCCTGGATAATGACCGTGGCGACCGGCCCCCTTCCCCGGTCGAGCTTTGCCTCGATGACGACCCCCCGCGCCAACCGGTCCGGGTCGGCCTTGAGCTCCATGATATCCGCCTGGAGGAGGATCAATTCCATCAG
>JAFGSH010000019.1 GCA_016934695.1 Deltaproteobacteria bacterium | reverse complement strand
GACGACGCAGGTGACCATTGAGATAATGGGGTGTTCCCGCAAACGCTGGGGACTGCCGGAGATCATCTCGGCCATCCGGATGACGTTGCGGATCCCCTCGATGGTATAGACACCCCCCATGATGTGCTTGCGTGTATACTTCAGGGCGGCCCCGAACCGGTTGACATCCACCTCACCGGCATCAAGTTCGTTCGGGTAGACGTTCAGCATATAGAAGTGGATATTTTCGAGGGATTCGACGAGACGTGCCATCTGCGCCACATCCGCCAGTGTGGCACGGCGGGAGGTGTCGGAGCCGCTCTCCTGGACGTTGAGAGCCGTTCCCCCGGTCCCCATGTATACCCGCCGCCCTCCGATCTCGCAGTCGAGTGCGCCTTCTTCTCCCCGCCCACAGAGGGTCACCACCGGCGGCGCCTGGGCGATCAGTTCCTCGACCCGTTTCGCCGGGATCCGGACAATACCGTATTCATCATCGATTTCGGCACCGGCCCGGCGGAAGAGCTCGCGCGCCTCGGGGAGACGGGCCTCGATCCCCACCTCTTCGAATACCCGGAGGGTGGTCTCGTGAATCTTTTCGATATCTGTTTTTTCGAGAGGCCGGTAGGCTCCTCCTTCCGATCCTTTCATGCGTCGTATCCTCGTTCTAAAGGAAGAGCGCGGACGATCCGCTCCACATGACGGCAACGGTTCATACTGTAAAAGTGGATTCCCGGGACGCCGTTTCTGAGGAGATCCTCGCTCTGTGCGGTTGCGTATTCGATGCCGTACTGTTCAACAAGATCGTCTCTGTCCCCTGCTTCACGGATCTTTTCGTCCAGCGATGACGGGAGACGAGCCCCGCAGAGCGAGGCAATCTTCCGTATCTGCCGGTAACTGAAGATGGGGAATATCCCCGGAATAATCGGAATGTCGATACCTGCCTTTGTTGCGTAATCCCGGAACCGGTAAAAATCCGCGTTGTCGTAAAAAAGCTGGGTAATGACAAAATCGGCACCGGCGTCGATCTTCTCCTTGAGATGGCCGATATCCGCCGCCAGAGAAGGCGCTTCCATGTGACCCTCGGGATACCCGGCTACCCCGATGCAGAAATGATTATCCCCTCTAATAAAGGTGACCAACTCATGGGCGAACTGGAATCCATCCTCACGGGGGGCATAAAAATCCTGCCCCGCCGGAGGATCGCCCCGGAGTGCCAGGATATTTTTTATGTTTGCAGCTTTTAGTTCGTCAAGAACCGATGCAATGTCGTCCTTCGATGCCTCCACACAGGTCAGGTGTGCCAGGACCTCAGCCGCGCCTGCTTCTTTCACGGCCGAGGCTATCTCAACGGACATGTCATGGGTGCTGCCGCCGGCGCCATACGTGACAGAGATAAAGTCGGGATTGAGTTCTGCGAGTCTGTCGATGACGGGGAAAAGGCGATCCGCCGTACCGTCCCTGACGGGTGGAAAAACCTCGAAGGAAAGCGAAGAACCGTTGTTTTGCAAGATGTCTTTGATCTTCATAAGGCCTTGCCGTTCAAACTGTATTTTTCGGGCATTGTGCCGTATGCAGAAATAACGTATTCGAGGTCACTCTCTTCGTGCCGGGCAATCGTCTCTGCGACAATGGAAGCAGGGATTGTAGGAAGGAGTGTGGATGTCAGTGCCGACACCGAATACGCCCGAGATCGATTTTCGGGGTGACATGAGAAGGGACGATGTAAGGGTGACATCGATCCTGTCAGCGTCTACCAGGGCGAACAGTTTTTTCTGTTCGGTAACCGGCCAGTCACAATAGCCGGGGCTGAAACGAAGGGTCACCTTCTCCCCCGTCATGTGAGTTTTTTCTCTTATCATGTTCTGGAACGTCTCGACCACCTCTTCGATCATGATGGAGCCGATCGCGTCGAGGGCGTATCCATCAGTGAGGCGATGCCGCCTTGACATCTCCTGTACGACATTCTCAATGCCGGGACCGATCGTAGCAATAAAGCAGAGGAGACGGGAACAGCCGCGAACGGTTCGTGCCAGTTTCGGACTTTCAAGGATCATTCCATCGTGAAGGGTGACCCGCCCGTCACTCGTGGAGGCGATTTTTCTGACCGTGTAACTCAGACGCGGATTGATCCATCTCTGGAGCATCTGCCCGAGGTTTCCGCCTTCTCTTTCGAGAGACCGCCGGAGGCGGCGTCCATGTCGCTCATGTAAAACGTTCGCCAACATCCCCTCGTCGGGGGAAGGGATATATGTGCATATCTCGGAGATTGACTCCATAACATGCCTCCGCTCCACCGTTGGGTCTTGGGATACAGGGTTGGATAGTTGCAGTTAAAATGATTCGTACAAGAAATACTACAGCAAGATATATCGACTGTCAATCTTTTTTCAGATATTTGTTGGTGGAAGGATTATGGGCGACGGGGATAAGAGGGTTTTTAATTTTTTGATATCGAATACTTATGTGTTTGGGGAGACACTTTCTCAGAGTGGAGATGGAGAGTCACCGTTCGAAAGATCCAGCTCCAGATCTTCGGCGTCAAGCATATCGATAAGGAGATTCAGATTACGGCGGATCTGTTCTCTCTGCTCCGGTGACAGGCCCTTCAGACCGTCCACGATCTTCTGCTGAATCGGGGGAGGGGCGTTCCGGGCGAGCCGCTCACCTTCTTCAGTCAGTTCAATGGTGATCACCCGGCGATCACGTGAATTGCGGACCCTCCGCACCAGTTCCTTCTGTTCCAGCCTGTCGATGACACCCGTGACCGTACTGGACTTGACCATGATATGCCTCGCTATCTGTGAGGGGGGAAGGGGACCGTTCTCGGAAAGGGCGATCAGACAGTTCAGCTGTGGTGCACTGACATTGTATTTTTTGTTGAGTTCCTTGGTATAGAGATACCCTGCCTGCATCAGGCGCCTGATCAGATAAATGATATCCCTGATGCCGTCGTGCGGGGTTGTTATATCGGTGGTTTGCTGATTATCTATCATCTTCGCTCATCCTGCAGAAAACAGAAGATCATTGTAGGTGCCGCTTTTATCACGGCCTTTTTAAAAGGGCAACAGCTTTTTCCCATCTGTTCGTGAAATCAGGATACCCCCTTGTATCTCAAAAGATGGTCTGCCAGAGTAATCGCGACCATGGCCTCACAGACGGGAATGATGCGGGGGATGACGGACACATCATGCCTTCCTTTTACCAGCATGGTTGCCGGATTTCCCTGGATATCGATCGTTTGTTGTTCCCGTTCGATTGAGGGGATCGGCTTGCAGGCCGCCCTGATGACGATCTCGTCGCCGCTGGTTATTCCCCCCAGGATTCCGCCGGCATTGTTCGTCGTGAACCCCTCCGGTGTGATGGGATCGTTGCATACGGAGCCGGTCATCCTCGCTGCCTCGAACCCGGTGCCGATCTCCACCCCCTTGACGGTTCCAATCCCCATCAGTGCCTTCGCCAGGTCGGCGTCGATCTTATCGAATACCGGCTCTCCCAGACCCGCGGGGCACCCCCTGACGAGGATCTCCACGATCCCGCCGAGGGAATCTCCTGCCGCCCGTGCCTCTTCGATTTTGGCCTCCATCCGTCGCGCCGCTTCTTGATCGGGGCAGAAGAGGGTGTTGCGGTCGATCTGATCAAGTGCATTTCCCTCCGCACGGACTCCCCCCAGTTCCCTGGTGAAGGCGGCGATAGAGAGCCCTTCCCGGTCAATGATCTTCCGGGCAACGGCCCCCGCTGCCACGCGCGCCGCCGTCTCGCGGCCGGAGGCACGGCCGCCTCCCCGGTGGTCACGAATCCCGTATTTCCTCTGGTAGGTGATATCGGCGTGTCCCGGTCTGAAGAGGTCGCGGAGCTCGTCATAGTCACCGCTCGCGGCGTCTTTATTGCGTATGATCAAAGAGATGGGTGTCCCCGTCGTCTTTCCCTCGAAGATCCCGGAGAGGATCTCCACCCGGTCTTCTTCATGGCGTGGCGATTGTCCCGCTCCGCCCCCCGGCCTTCTCCGGTCCAGTTCCCCCTGTATGTCCCCTTCGGTGATAGGAATATGCGGTGGACAGCCGTCGACGATCGCTCCGATGGCAGCTCCGTGTGATTCTCCCCAGGTTGTTACCCTGAACAACGTTCCGATGGTGTTTCCTGACATGGTTGCTCCTTTGTAGCGTTACCAGCCTGTTCCTTTTTTCAGAAATCTTTGAATTTCATCGCCAATCTCATCGATGTCCTTGTGCGATGTGTCGATGGTGAGATCGGCCAGCTCGCGGTAGACGGGCTCTCTTTTTCGTGTCATCTCCATCACCTCCGCCTGGAGGTCGCCACCTGAGAGGGGAGGGCGCTGATCGGTGTTCTTCAGATCGGAACGCATTCGTTCCACGATTATCTCGACATCGGCAGTGAGCCAGACGAAGAGGCCGTTTTTTCGAAGCACTTCTCTGTTTTGAGGGTCTTCGATAGCCCCCCCTCCCGGAGCGATGATGACATCATCTGCCGACGAGAGCCCCTTGATCACCTCCCGTTCCTTTTGCCGGAAGAGGGGCCATCCCCCCTCTCGGACGATTTCGTCGACCGACATGCCGGTATCCAGCATGACCAGCCCGTCGGTGTCGATGAAGGGGAGACCGAGCCTTTCTGAGAGTTTCTTGCCGACGGTCGTCTTACCCGTGCAGCGGTAGCCGATCAGTATGATATTCTTCATGGGTAGAGCCCCTCCATCTCATCCCAGAATCCCGGGAAGGATTTACCGACGCACGCCTCATTTTTAATTTCCATCCCCTCGGCCGCGAGTCCTGCCACGGCGAAACTCATGGCGATCCGGTGATCGTTGTACGTCTCAATCCGGGCACCGTGCGGATTCCCCCCTTCGATGACAAGACCGTCTTCACGCTCTCTGGCGTCGATCCCGGTCCGGTTCAATTCAGTGACGAGGGCTTCGATCCGGTCGCTCTCCTTGAGACGCAGGTGCGAGGCACCCGTAATCACGGTCTGCCCGGATCTGAAGGCGGAAAGGACGGCGAGTGTCGGGACCATGTCGGGCATTTTACCCATATCGAACTGAAATGCGCCTTCATGGAGGGTGTTCCCCGTTACCTCCACCCAGTTCTCCCCCATCGTAACATCGCACCCCAGCCGCTTTAAGATCTCCAGGAGACCGATATCTCCTTGAATAGTGGTGGGTTGAATGTTCAAGACCCGCACCCTTCCCCGGCACAGGGCCGCAGCCAGGTAGAAATAGGAGGCGCTCGACACGTCCCCTTCGATAACATACTCGCCCCCTGTGTATCGCTGTCCCGCCCGCACGAGGTAATTTCCCCCCGCCTCCCGTGCGACCTTTACGCCGAAGTGATGCATGACATCAACGGTCATGTCGATATAGGGGAGGGAGACGGTCGATCCCCGCAACTCGACGGCCACGTCCTCTTCTGCATAGGGGGCGCCGATCATGAGGGAAGAAATATACTGGCTGCTCTGCGCGTCGGTGAAGACGGCCCTCCCTCCCCGGAAGGTTCCCCCCCCGATGATGACAGGAGGACAGCCGTTGCCGTTCGCGCTGTGACAGGAAACTCCCAGCCCCCCAAGGGCATGGATGAGAGGTTCCAGCGGCCGTTCCCTGAGACGGTCGCTGCCGTCCAGGACTACCTCGCCTTCGGAGAGGGCGGCCAGCGTCGTGAGAAACCGCAGGGCAGTGCCATTGTTCCCCAGGAACAGTGTCTTACCGGGATTCTGCATGGCTCCACCCGTGCCGATAACCCTGATATCGGTGTCGCAGGCAAGGATGCCGGCGCCGAGGGAGCGGAGGGCCTCCATCAGATGGGTTGTGTCCTCGGAGATCAGGGCATGATGCAGGAGAGACCGTCCCTCTGCGAGGGAGGCGATGATAAGGGCGCGCTGGGTGAAGCTCTTCGAGCCGGGAACGCTGACCGTCGCGTCGAGTCTTTTCAATGTTCTAATTCGTCTCATTCCTCAATTTCTCCAGGACAACCTGTTCCATAAGTTCCGTGGGAGGCTCCAGTCCCATCCATATGCGGAGCTGCTCGGCCCCCTGATGGACGAACATGGCAACCCCCGAGATGATCCGGCACCCCGCCGCCGCGGCGTCTTTCAGGAGTCTCGTCTCAAGAGGGTTGTAAACGATATCCATGATACAGCCGAAATGTGGCAGGATCTCTTTGTCCACCGGGGATTCTTTCGTTTCGGGGAACATTCCCACGGGTGTTGTGTTGATCAGACAGTCGGCGGTAATCGTCCCGATCTCCGCAAGAGGAAGAAAATCGCATTCAAATTCCCGTGCCAGCTGTTGTCCCGTGTCTACCGTTCTGTTCACGACAACGGGAATACCCCCTTCATGCAGGATGCCGTAGACGGCCGCCCGTGCGGCCCCTCCCGCCCCCAGGACGGCGACCCGCTTCCCCCCGATATCGGATTTTTCTTTCAGGGCATGGATCAGGCCGGTCCAGTCGGTGTTATCCCCCCGGAGCCTGTGGTCCTCCCGTGTGACGGTGTTTATCGCCCCGATCAGCTCGGCACTGTCGCTGATTGTGTCAAGGTACGGCATGATCGCGGTCTTGTGGGGGATCGTAATGCTTGCCCCCGTGATGTCCCGTTTTTTCATCTCCTCCGGTATCTCTCGGGCGTTTTCCACCCGAATTGCCCGGTAGGAGGCGTCGAGCCCCATTTCGCGAAACGCCGCGCCGTGCATTAGGGGTGAGAGGCTGTGCCCGACCGGATTGCCGAAGAGTGCAAATCTCATCGTATTACGATTCATTTCCCAGTATCCTGAATATCTCCTGCATCTCGTGGGCGGTGAGCTGCCCCGGTGCGGACTCTTCCCCTTCTCCGAGGGAAGCAAAGGTCAGATACGACCCGAGAAGGGGGGCCATGACCCGGCTTATCGTTCCCCTTTCACCCATGCAGAGGGCGATGATATCTTGACCCTTCTCCCGCGCCCAGGCAATCAGCCGCAGGATTGTCAGGTTGTCTTCCATCGAATCGGCACAGGTGACAATCTTGACGATATCGGCTCCTCGTGCGGTGCATCGGTTGCATAGATCCTGCAACGTCCGATAGGGAGGTGTCCCCTTGAAATCGTGTGAAGAAACAATCAGTTTCGTATGGTTGCCCTCCCGGTGTATTTCTTCGAGCAGCATTGCCGTGAGGGTCTCGTCGGTACCGAGCTCCACGTCGACCAGGTCGGCCCCCATCCGGACGGCCTGGCGCAGGAGGGCGATCCGCTCCGTCTCGCTTCCTCTGAAGTTTCCCCCCTCCTCCTTCCTGCGCGCAGTGACGAGGATCCGTCCCTTCTTTCCGGAGAGAAGCATCTCAAGGTCG
>JAFGSH010000167.1 GCA_016934695.1 Deltaproteobacteria bacterium | reverse complement strand
TCAGCTTTGTGATGTAGGGCGCAAAGTCTTTTGTCGCGATCGGATGGTAGATCTCGACGGCAAGCTTTGCGTCGGGACGAAACTCTTTCAGCGCTTTTTTGAAGTCTTCCGCCGCTTCATAGCCGAAATTATAGTCCTGGCAGATGATCCCGAACGTCTTGATCTCCGGTTTGTCTGCAAAGTAGCGCGCAACGGCCCGAGAGTGCATGGCCGTGTTCAGGGCGATTCGGAAGGAGTACGGATTGCACTGCTCGCCTGTCAGGGAGGCCGCCTCGGCCACGCCCATAATGAAGAGCACCTTATACTTCTCGGCCACTCCCTGAAGCGCCTTCGCTATATGTGAACCGGTAGACGAAAAGAGGACGTTACACTTTTCTTCAAGAATTGCCTTTGTGGCCAGACGTACCGCGACATCGGGCTTTAATTGGTTGTCGTAGGGAATCACTTCGATCTTCTTTCCCAGGAGACCTCCATGCTGTTCATTCCACAGCCTCGTGTTATACTGAACGCCATACGTCTTCGCATCACCAATCATCTTGAAGGTGCCCGACCGGGGTTCAAAGCTGGCGATCCTGATAGTGTCGTATTTTGCCTTCGCGAGGCAGGTGGTTACACCGCCCAAACCGACAAAAATGCAAACCAGAATAAGAACCAAAACTGCTGTGCCTAACCTTTTCATAACCGTCACCCCTCTTTCTTATTTGTTGTAAAATTCACGCGATCCCCAAGACGGGTCCCGTTCGTGCCGCACAATCCCCTTTTACCAGTTCCGCAGCGGATCTTCTTCAGTCCTTCCGGTCCCCAACTGATGTGAGCAAGCGGGCATACTCTTCAGCGAAGAGTTTATGGTAAATATGGTAAAAGAAGAGACTGATCGTTTCCATATACGCGCCACCCTTCCTTTCGAGATCATCCGAAGACAGTGTGCCCAGATTTGACTTGAAGAGAAACGCCTGGTATTTTGTTACGTATTCCCGGACGAAGTCGGTGATGAATCTTAGATCCTCGGCGTCGACACCGTTCTCCTCATTAAAGCCGAGCCGGTCAAAATGGACTATTAACTTACCGATGATAACGTCGTCCTTAGAATAAACCAGCTGCCCGTCCTTTAATTCCGGTGTAATAATGCCCCACTCTTCGAACTTGTCGAGAAACCTCCGTATAAGACCCGTGGTCTTCAGGAATGCCTCTCTCCCTTCGATGTCGGGAGCAAAAAGCCTCTCAAGGGGCCTGAAGTATTTGCTTAGAAACTGAAATGAGGCTTTTTCTGAGATAGACTGCTTTTTCAGTTGTTTGATAACCTTCTTGATGATGGAAAGGGGCAGGAAGTAATCCTCCTGGAGCACTTTGATAATAGGAATCAGCTCGGCATAATCCTCGCTGTAATCGGCAGCATTCTTCGCTGATTTGCGCGGTTTTCTGAGAATCCCTTCCCGGATGTAATAATGGATGGTTTCCTTGGATACCCCGGTCCGTTGAGCCAATTCGCTGATCTTCATTTTTCATCCACCTCGACCATTTTCACGGCAGGATATCCCCCGAGGATACATCTTGTCAACAAAAAAGTATCATTGATAAAAAATTTTTTTATTGTATTATTACTATATATATTCAATTGGTTATGATGCTATCATACATCGAGGCTATACGTTGAGTATATATCAATACTATACGTTATATATTGAGCCATGCGACCCCTATTATCGATCTGCCAAGAATACCTTCAGGAACTGGCTGTGGAAAAAAATCTCATGCAAGAAGACCCGAAAAGAGGAGGGGGGCGAAGTGAAGAACAAGCAACTGGGATCCATCCAATAAAGACATTTCAAGGATAGAAATGTAAAACCCCATGAAGGCAGGCCACACAACATCCCAACCCTTACTTCTGTAATGGGAAATGGCAATTGCATGCGGCACCAACAATCTTGTGATAACGGAGTGAACCCTACTTTCCCCCTGAGGGCAAGCGTGGCTTCCATTCACCCTTCCCTCCCTTGCCGAAAATGAACCGCCTCCGGGAATCACCCCCTTGCGAGAAGGGAGCATAGTGAAAGCCCCATCTCTGTCAACTTCCCAATCATCTGTCCTTGACTTTCTGGCACACGGTTCGTACCATACACCGTCCCGACGCTCCAACAGAAGCGGATAATGACACGAGAGGGGAAGCGGCATCGATGATCATCGACACCCACTACCACATGATGCCCCGTCTGGGGAGAGGCACGGCCCGCGTGGTCGCCCAGTGGACCTTCGAAACGGCGAACAAGCTCGGGATCGATCTCGATTTCGAGACGCTGGCCGAACAGGTGCGCGAGGACTTCGCCGATCCCGACGGTGAAAAACTGCTCGGGAAGATGGACGCCGACGGTATCGACATCACCGTCTTCTGCGCCGTGGACAACGCGGCCGTCAAGGGGAGCACCCTCGAGGTGGCGGATGCCGTCAACGAACAGACCGGGGCGATCGCCGGGCGGCACCCCGACCGGTTCATCGGCCTCGCCGGGGTCGATCCACGCCGCCCCGAGGCGCCGGAATTGATGCGCCGCTGCCTCGACGGCTACGGCCTGAAAGGACTCAAGCTCCACCCCGATCACGGTTATTATCCCAATGGAGAGGAGGCATACCGCCTCTATGAGATCGTCCAGGAGGCCGGGGGCGTCGTCCTGATCCACACCGGTCCCATCATCCCTCCGGGGAAGGGGGGAACCTACGCCCATCCCCTGCTTCTGGATCCCCTTGCCACGGACTTTCCAGACCTGACCGTCATCGCCGCCCATATGGGGCAGTACTGGTGGCGCGACTGGGCCGGACTGGCCTACGTGCAGCCGCATCTCTACGGCGACACGGCCGAGTGGCAGACCCTGGCGAAACGAAACTTCCCCCTCTTCCGACGGGAGCTCCGGGAGGTCATCGACAAGGCGGGGTGCGACAAGGTCCTCTTCGGAACGGACGGACCGATCTTCGACCCCACGATCCCCGCCGGAGAGTACATACGGATACTGAGGTCCCTCACCGACGGGGCCCCGGACGGAATCCACTTTGCAAAGGAGGAGATCGACGCCATACTGGGAGGGAATGCAGAGCGAATTCTCGCGCCCCTTCTCCCCTGAGGGAAAGTGATTCGGAAAAACCCCCTGCAGGGGAAGAGGATATGGGACATAACACGATCAAGGGAGATACATCATGTGGAATGCGTCGCGATGCGATCTGTGCGGTGAGTGTCTGGTACGGTGTCTCTATGTGGAGTACGACACAGAGAGGGCGGCGGCGGAGATCGAGGCCCTGATGGAAGGCAAGGAAGCGGATATCCTGAGGGCGTGCGTTACCTGCTGCGCCTGCCGTGAGTACTGTCCCACCGACGCCGATCCCTACGACCTGATCCTCCGGGCGCAGGAGCGATTCAGGGCCTTTCCCATCAGCGAGGCGGACGCGGCCATGTACGATCTCGCCTTTCAGATCCCCGGCGAGGTGATCCCCGGCGATGACGACAAGCCGGCGCTTTCCCTGTGCGTCATGGAAAGCCAGATCCCGGAGGGGGCTCTCGACGGGCGCCTCTTTGAAGGGATGACCCTCGTCAAGGGGGGCGATTACTTTTGCCTTATCGGATACGTCCACGGGGGAATGGAAAGCCCCATCGAGCGGCACGCCCAGGCATTCATCGACGCCATCGCACGGCTCGGGAAGGAGGTGATCTTTCTGCACGATGACTGCTACGCCATGGTCCATGAAAAGGTGAAGGACTACGGCATCGCGGTTCCCTTCACCTACCGGCATATCTTCGAGTACCTGCGCGATTACCTCAAAGACCACAAGGACGATATCAGGAAACTGGACAGGAAGGTCGCCTACCAGCGCCCCTGCGCCTCGCGCTACACCCCCGGGAAGGACGCTCTGCTCGATGAGATATTCGAGCTGATCGGCGTGGAGCGCCCCCAGAGAACGTACGAGCGGGAGAATGCCCTGTGCTGTACCGGACCGATCGTGCGCATCGACCGGGACCGGGCCCGGGACATCCAGTTGAAAAACGTGGACGACGCGATCGCCTGCGGCGCCGACGCCCTGGTCACCCTCTGCCCCGTCTGCCACCGTATCCTCCGCCGCCCGACGAGCGAGAGAGGGCTGAAGGAGATCTTCATTACCGACCTGTGCCGGATGGCGCTGGGGGAAAAACCGTTTCCGGACTGACGGAAATATGGTAAGAACCCTCACGTGACACAGGGGCGGACAGACTCCGCCCCTTCTTTCGCGAAAAGGGATGTGATGTTCAAGATCGATCTCCATATCCATAGCGCCCTGGGGGGCGACTCCAGTATCGAACCGGACGACCTCGTGCCGCGCGCCCGGGCCGTGGGTCTCGATGCCGTCTGCGTCACCGAGCATCACTCCCACGCCCTCAGCGCGCCTTTCGACGAGATATCCCGGAAGAGCGGATTTCCCATCTTCCGGGGTATGGAGTACCGGGCGGCGGAGGGGCACCTCCTCGTCTTCGGCGTCAGGGCCGGCCGGGGGGATCTCCTCCCGGGGCTCCCGATGCAGGACGCCATCGACTGGGTACAGGCCAGGGGCGGCGTGGCCATCCCGGCCCACCCCTACCAGAAGGACATGGTCGGCGGATCACTGGGGGACCGGGTTCTGGCCCTCCAGGGACTCTACGCGCTCGAGGTCGCCAACGGCAGCGTCTCTCCGGCCGATAACCGGCTTGCCCTTCAGGCGGCGGCGATGCTGGGCCTCAAGGGGATCGGTGGGTCCGACGCCCACGGCCTACTGACGGTGGGACAGGCATACACCCTCTTTCCCTCCCCCATCAGAACGGAGAAAGAGCTGGTCGAGGCGCTCCGCCACGGGACCTACTCGGCGCATCACGCAGAGCAGGCGCCCTGATACGGCGCCTCTCCTATTCACTTGACCGGAGAGGGTATTTCTATTATCGTATTTCTACGATTACATGACGCAAAGGGGGGAGAGAGATGACACCGATCTCGTATACATCGGCACGGGAGCTGATCGGCCGCATCACGTCGGGGGAGCTCACCCCCCTGGAGGTGATGGAGGATACGCTGAGGAGGATAGAGACAGCAAATCCCTCCGTGAATGCCTTCGTATCGATAGATGCCGATCGGGCGATGGACGAGGCGAGAGGTGCCACCGAATCGATCGCGGCGGGCGAAAAACCCGGTCCCCTCGCGGGACTCCCCATCGGGGTCAAGGATCTGGAGGATGTCGCCGGGATGGTGACCAGCTTCGGTTCCGTCCCCTTCAAGGACAACGTGGCGGCGGAGAATTCGGTACAGGTGGCGCGCCTCAGGGAGGCCGGCGCCATCGTAGTGGGGAAGACCAACACGCCGGAGTTCGGATCGACGGGATTCTGCAAGAACCGCCTCTTCGGAATCACCCGGAACCCATGGAACATCGAGCGGACACCGGGGGGCTCCAGCGGCGGCTCGGCCGCAGCGGTGGCCGCCGGGATGGTCCCCGTGGCGACCGGCTCCGACGGCGGGGGATCGATCCGCATTCCCGCCTCCTACACGGGCTGTTTCGGGATCAAACCCTCCTACGGGAGGATTCCCATGGGACCGCTCCCGATCCTCAGCATGAACCCCATCGTCGCCCTCGGTCCCCTGACACGGACCGTGGAGGATGCGGCCCTCTACCTGGACTGCACGGCGGGGTACCACCCGTC